>NZ_JBSFDA010000045.1:0-62958 GCF_053593675.1 Streptomyces sp. NPDC002156
ACGGCCTCGTCCTCAATCGCCGGACGGGCTGAAGGTGCCCGGGCCGAGCTGAAAGGCTCGGCCCAACTGGGATTCGGGCGCGAAAGCGCCCCGACAGGGGCGCGGGGAACTACGCGACCAGCCCCCACCGGCCCGCGCCGGACAAACGAACCGCCCGCCTACCCGGCGACCCGCTCCGCTCCCCCCGCCGCCTCCCGCGCCGCCAGCTTTCGGAGCATCTCCAGGACCCGGTCGCGGGATTCGTCCGCCGCGTCGATCGACTCCATGCACTGCCAGTACGTCGTCTCGTCGCGTGCGGCGCTCGCGATGCCGACCAGGGCGATGCCCGCCTCGCCGAGGAGATTGCCCAGCCAGAGGAGGGCCTGGCGGGCGTCGCCCAACTCCGTGAGCTGAGCCGCGCGTAACGCGCCGGCGGCGAGGCGCGGTTCGTCGAGCACTCCGCAGCCCCGGCCCGCCAGTTCGGTCAACCCCAGTGCCTCGCCCCGCAGTTCGGGTGGTCCGGTGACTGCGAGGCGGCTGCCTATCGCCTGCGCGAGGGCCTGTGCCTGCCACACCTCCGTCAGGGTTTCCGGTACACCGTCGCTGCCCGCGAGGGCACGTCTGCTCGTCAGGATGAGCCGCACCGCGTCCATGCGCTGCCCCCGTCTGTCCCGACGCGCTCTCGCACGTCCGCCCATATTCCACCGTCCACTACCCAGAGTGAAGTGCTGTGGGACGAAAAGCCAGAGGAAGGCGGAAATCTGCGGACAACAAATGGGGAACGAACCGGAATTCGACTCCGGAGAGTGACTATTTCGGCGGGAACCTCCGTTCGTTGCGGTCGATCTTCGCGTCGAGGGCCGCGAGCGCGTCGATCCCGAGCACCTCGCACAGCTGGAGCAGATAGGCGAGCACGTCCGCGACCTCGTCCGTCACGCGGTGGGCGGTGTCCGGGTCGTCCATCACCCGCGCCGACTCCTCGGGCGTCAACCACTGGAAGATCTCGACCAGTTCGGACGCCTCCACACTGAGAGCGGCAGCGAGGTTCTTGGGGGTGTGGAACGGCTGCCAGTTCCGTGCCGCCGCGAACTCGGCCAGCCTGCGCTGGAGTTTCGCCACGTCCAGATCCTGCCGCTGTTCGGGGTGTTCCTGATCAGTCACGGTTTCAGGTCTACCACCGTCGCCCCTGTCACTCCCCGCGCCCAGGACGCGTCGCTCACCGCCCCAAGGAGGCGGATGTGCCCGCGGTCGCACATCCGTACCGCCAGGCCCAGGAGTTGCTCGCGCTGCCGTGCGTCCAGGGCGCGGTCGAAACCGTCGGCCAGGACCGTGAGCGTCTGGAGGGCGTCGGGCACCTCGCCGGGGCGGTCGACCGTCAGGACGCCGGGGCCGGTCAGCAGGACCAGCGCCAGGCCCGCGTATCTCAACTCGCCGTCGCCCAGCCTGCCGAAGTGGGTGAGCACGCCGTCGCCCCGGTCGAGTACGGCTCTGACGCGGCCGTCGGCGACCCGGTCGGCGCGTACGTCCGTGACCGGGCCCGCGCAGCCCTCGCGGACGGCGGCGGTCAACAGCCCATGGCGGATGGCGCATTCGGTACCCGTGCGCCAGAGAACCTCTGCCAGGTTGTCGCAACCCGGCAGCAGGCGTCCGGTGCTCACCGGGACCGCCGCGCGCATCCGGTCGGGGCGTGGATCGCAGGCGAAGACCGACCTCAGTGCGACCACCATCTGCTCGGCGGCGGCGACGACCCTGCGCTCTCCGTCGGTCCTGCCGGCCACCTTCAGCGGCAGCAGGGCCGTACCGAGCCGGTCGTCCGGCATCGGGGCGCGCGTGACCGATTCCGAACCGGCTGTGTGCCAGGCGGCCTGGACGACGCGGCGGCCGGGATCGCGCAGTGCCGTCTCCAGCAGGACCACCCCGCCCGCGCTCAACCGCTCGCCCACGATGCGCAGTTCGGGCTCGGCCTGGACGGCGACGTCGAGTTGTACGGGGCCCTCGGGACCGTCCGCCGTACAGCCGATGCGGAAGCCGCGGCGGCGTTGGGCGTCGGGGCGGGCGCGTTCCGGTACGCAGGCCGCCGGGTCCGGGAAGGCCTCCCCGACGGCGGCGCCGGAGCCGAGGCGGGCCAGTGACTCGTACGCCCTGAGGGCTGTCGTCTTGCCACTGCCGCTCGGCCCGGCGAGAAGGGTGAGCCGCCCGAGCGGCAGGCTCACCCGGCGGTGCCCCGCGTACGCGGACAGCCGCAGTTCGGTGACGCTCGGCCGCTCGGGACGCGGCGCTGTCTGTGCTGCGGCGGGCGGTAAGTCCAGTGACAGGGTCATAACCGGACCGTAGGGCTCCGCCCGCGCGGCGAACCGTTCCGTCCGCCGCACCTTCCTACGAACGGGGGATCGCCGGTTTTCGTGGCTGGGCCGCTCTCAGTGTCCGGGGACCCCCGCTCCGCCCATGAGGCCCCCGACCTCCGTACCTGGCGGGGTGAGAAGGAACACGTTCCGGTCGACCCGGTGCATCCCGCTCGCCAGGCCGAAGACGACGCCCGTGCTGAAATCGAGCACCCGCTTGGCGGTGTCCGTCTCGGCGCCGGTCAGGTCGAGGAGCACCGGGATGCCCGCCATCAGGGTTTCCGCGACGTCCCTCGCATCCGCGAAGACGTTGACGCGCAGGACGACGAAACGTCGCCTGGCCTCGGTCTCCGCCTCGGGTATCGACCGGTGGCCCACCGCGGACGGCCAGGCGTCCCGGCCTCTCAGTGGTACGACCTGGGCGAGCCCCTCCCACTGTTCGTCGGTGACATCGTGGCTGTTCATCGACCCACTCCGCCCTGGCTCGCACTGGCTGTCTGCATCAGCCAATTCTTACGCATGGTCACCCGATCGGCCCAATACGACACGCTCAGCGACCCCCTATGTGAGATAAATCCGAACACCTATACGTACCTCACAGCACTGACACTCTGGCTGTGCAGCGGGCGTAACCGCTCATGATCAGGTCATGTGACATCGACGTAACGGGCAATTCGTACGCTCGTCGGCAGCAGGCCCGGTACGCAGAAGGACAGAGCGGGACAGAGAAAGGCAGCACGTGACCACTACCCCCACGACGACGCAGGTGCGGACCGTGTGCTCGTACTGCGGTGTGGGCTGCGGAATCGTGCTGGACGTCGGGCTCGGGCCCGACGGACGGCGTACGGTCTTCAAGGCGTCCGGGGACAAGGCGCACCCCGCGAACGCCGGGCGGCTGTGCACGAAGGGCGCGACCACCGCCGACATGCTGAGCGCGCCCGGCCGGCTGACCACCGCGCTGGTCCGGGACGGCTCGGACGACCGGGGCGAGGAGCTGGTGCCCGCGCCCGTCGCGGACGCGATCGCGGAGACCGCGCGGCGGCTGCGCGCGATCGTCGACGAGCACGGGCCGGACGCCGTCGCCTTCTATGTCTCCGGGCAGATGGGCCTTGAGGCCCAGTATCTGGCGAACAAGCTGGCCAAGGGGTTCGTGGGGACCAACCAGATCGAGTCCAACTCGCGGCTGTGCATGGCCAGCGCGGGCACCGGATACAAGCTCTCTCTGGGCGCCGACGGGCCGCCCGGCTCGTACGACGACTTCGACCACGCCGACGCCTTCCTCGTCATCGGGTCGAACATGGCCGACTGCCATCCGATCCTGTATCTGCGGATGATGGAGCGGGTGAAGGCGGGGGCCAAGCTGATCGTGGTCGATCCGCGGCGTACCGCCACCGCCGCCAAGGCCGATCTGTTCCTGCAGATCAAGCCGGGGACCGACCTCGCGTTCCTCAACGGGCTGCTTCATCTTCTGCATGTCGGCGGGCACACCGACCAGGAGTTCATCGCCGCCCACACCGAGGGCTGGGAGGAGATGCCCGGCTTCCTCGCCGACTATCCGCCGGACGCCGTCTCCGCGATCACCGGCATCCCCGAGGACGACATCCGGGAAGCGGCGCGGATCATCGGGGCGGCCGACGACTGGATGAGCTGCTGGACCATGGGGCTCAACCAGTCCACGCACGGCACCTGGAACACGAACGCCCTGGTCAACCTGCATCTCGCGACGGGTACGATCTGCCGGCCCGGCAGCGGGCCCTTCTCCCTCACCGGGCAGCCCAACGCCATGGGCGGCCGGGAGATGGGGTACATGGGGCCGGGGCTGCCCGGGCAGCGGTCCGTGCTGGTGGACGAGGAGCGGGCGTTCGTCGAGGACCTGTGGGAGCTGCCGGCCGGCACGCTCCGCAAGGACGGCGCCGGACACGGCACGATCGAGATGTTCCGGCGGATGGCCGAGGGCCACATCAAGGCCTGCTGGATCATCTGCACCAACCCGGTCGCCTCGGTCGCCAACCGCCGTACGGTCATCGAGGGCCTGGAGGCCGCCGAGTTCGTCGTCACCCAGGACGTCTTCGCCGAGACCGAGACCAACGCGTACGCCGATGTCGTCCTGCCGGGCGCGATGTGGACCGAGGCGGAGGGCGTCCTCGTCAACAGCGAGCGCAGCCTCACCCTCGCCCAGGCCGCCGTGGACCCGCCCGGCGACGCCATGGCCGACTGGCGGATCATCGCGGCCGTCGCCCGCGCGATGGGGTTCGAGGGGTTCGCGTACGAGAGCGCGGCGGACGTCTTCGAGGAGCTGAAGCGGGCCTGGAACCCGAAGACCGGGTGGGACCTCCGGGGCGTGACGTACGAGCGGCTGCGGGAGACTCCCGTGCAGTGGCCGGCCGCCTCCGTGGACGGGCCCGCGCGCAACCCCATCCGCTACCAGGGGGACGAGGGACTGCGGTTCCCCACCGCCAGTGGGCGTGGTGTCTTCTTCGCCCGGCCGCATCTGCCCGCCGCCGAACTGCCCGACGACGACTTCCCGTTCGTCCTCAACACCGGGCGGGTGCAGCACCAGTGGCACACCCTGACGAAGACGGGCAAGGTCGCCAAGCTCAACAAGCTGAACTCCGGGCCGTTCGTGGAGGTACACCCGCAGGACGCACGGGAGTTGGGCGTCGTGGACGGCGACCCGGTCGAGGTCGCCTCGCGGCGCGGACGGGCCGTGCTGCCGGCGGTCGTCACGGACCGGGTGCGGCCGGGGTGCGTCTTCGCGCCCTTCCACTGGAACGACCTCTTCGGTGAGTACCTGAGCATCAACGCGGTGACGAGCGACGCGGTCGATCCGCTGTCCCTGCAGCCGGAGTTCAAGGTCTGCGCGGTGTCCCTGGTCAAGGTGCACAAGCCCGAGGCCGAGGCGCAGCGCCCCGAGGCCCCCGAGCCCGTGCGCACACAGATCCCGGTGCCGGTACCGGAGTTGGCGTTCACGCCCGCTCCCCCGCCCGTCCTCAGCTCCCAGGAACGCCAGTACCTCTCGGGCTTCCTCGCCGGGCTGCCGACCGGAGCCGTGGGGATTCCGGTGCTGCCCGCCTCCGCTCCCTTCAGCGCCGAGCACGCCGACTGGGTGAACGGGATGCTCGCCGGCATGTACTCCCGGGCCGTGGACGCACCGCCGCAGCAACAGGTCGGTGTCGGGGTCGAGTTGGCCGGGCGCGAGGTCGTCGTGCTGTGGGCCTCGCAGACCGGCAACGCCGAGGAGCTGGCGGGCGCGGCGGCCGAGCGGCTGAACGCCGGCGGGCACCGGGCGCGGCTCGTCGGCATGGACGAGGCCGATGTGGCCGCCCTGGCGCGCAGTGCCGATCTCCTCTTCATCACCAGCACGTTCGGCGACGGCGACGCCCCCGACAACGGCTCCGGCCTCTGGGACACGCTCTCCGGGGAGCAGGCGCCACGGCTGGACGGCGTGCGGTACGCCGTCCTCGCGCTGGGCGACTCCTCGTACGACGACTTCTGCGGGCACGGGCGCCGACTGGACGCGCGGCTCGACGAGTTGGGGGCGGTGCGGATCGCGCCGCGCACCGACTGCGAGCCCGACTTCGAGCCGTCGGCGGACGCATGGCTCGACCAGGTGCTCGACGGGCTGGAGACGAAGAAGACGCAGGAGACGCAGGACGTGAAGACGGTCCCCGCTCCGGCGCCTGTCCCCACCCCTGCTCCCGCTCCCGTCATCCGGTCCGCCAAGCCCGCCCCCTCCCCCGCCCGGCTCGTCGGCAACCGGCTGCTCAGTCTGCCGGGCGCGACCAAGGAGGTGCGGCGGTTCACCTTCGACACGAGCGGTACGGGACTGGCGTACGAGGCGGGTGACGCGCTGGGCGTGCGGCCTGTCAACTCCGCGTCCCTGGTGGCGGAATGGCTGGCCGTGACCGGGCTGGACGCGTCAACCGGCGTGAGGGTGGACGGAGTTGGTGAGTTCTCGCTCTCCGAGGCGCTGCACGGGCAGCTCGACATCACCCGGATCACGTCCGACCTGCTCCGCTTCGTCTCCGAACGCGCCCGGGACAACCGGGAGTTGAAGAAGCTGATGCGGTCCGACAACAAGGACGGGCTGGCCCGCTGGTCCTGGGGTCGGCAGGCCGTCGACGTGGTCGCCGAGTACGGGGTGCGGGCGTCCGCGCAGGAGTGGGTGGGGGTGCTGCGGCGGCTTCAGCCCCGGCTGTACTCCATCTCGTCGAGTCCGCTCGTCGACCCGGCGCGGGTGTCGCTGACGGTGTCCGTGGTCCGGTACGAGAACCTGCGTGGCGTGCCGCGCGGCGGAGTCTGCTCGCCCTTCCTGGCCGACGCCGGGCCGGACACGGCGGTGCCCGTCTTCGTCCAGCGCTCGCCGTACTTCCGGCCCCCGGCGGACGCCTCGACGCCGATGGTGATGGTCGGGCCGGGGACCGGGGTGGCGCCGTTCGTGGGGTTCCTGGAGGAGCGGCGGGCGCTCGGGCACACGGCGCCGAACTGGCTGTTCTTCGGCGAGCAGCACCGCGCCACCGACTTCTACTACGAGGACGAGCTGGCCGAACTGGTGGCAGAGGGCACGCTCAGTCGCCTGGACACCGCGTTCTCCCGCGACCAGCGCAACAAGGTGTACGTCCAGGACCGGATGCGCGAGCACGGGCCCGAGTTGTGGCACTGGCTCCAGGAGGGCGCCCACTTCTACGTCTGCGGCGACGCCTCCCGCATGGCCAAGGACGTGGACCGGGCACTCCGGGACATCGCGGTGGCCCACGGCGGACTGAGCGAGGACGAGGCGGGCGTGTACGTGAAGCAGCTCGCGGCGGCGAAGCGTTACGTACGGGATGTCTACTGAGTCATCCATGCCTCAGCCATACAATCCGAACAAACCATCACAATTACCGACTGGCGGACATTCTTACCGGCCTCACACCGGACCCTTCACCTCCACCCGCACGCGGCACACCAGGCACGATTACGTTCCACTGTCGTGCACTTGGCAGAAACAGCGCCTGACACCCAGGCGAAGAACATCCCCCGCCCGACCTGGGTGGCCGTGCCGGAGGCCGATGCCCCGGCGCAGTGGCATCGCGTTCTGACCCTGCTCGCGACCGTCAGCCTGTTCATCGGTACGCGTGCGGTGTGGACGCAGGCCGCCAGTCACCGGCTCGCCGTCGCCGCCGTCATCTCGCTCTGCTATCTGTCGATCCTGGTCAGCGGGGTGCTGGCGCTGACCGTACGCCGGACCCGCTCGCTCGCCCGGCTCGACCTGTGCGTCCTGGTCACCGCCATGACGCTGACCCTGTGCACCTTCGCCCTGAACCACGCCGGCGGCGACGAGGGTGTCCTCACCGCACAGGCCGCCCGGGAGCTGGTCGCCGGGCATCCCGTGTACGGGCAGCCCTGGCCGTGGCTCTTCCGGCACAACCCCGATGTCGCCCTGACCCCGACGATGAACGGCGGCTACGACCTCACGTACGGCTACCCGCCCCTCGCCCTACTGCTGACAGCACCCCTTCTGTGGCTCGGGCACGGCGCGCTGGCCGCGACCGCGGTGACGACCGGGGCGCTGCTCGTCGGCGCGGTGACCCTGTGGCGGCTGCTGCCGGTGCCGTGGCGGTCGGCGGCGACCATGGCGTGTCTGGGCTTCGGCTTCCTGCCGAGTTACGCGCGGCTCGGTTACCCGGCGATCGTCGGGCTCGCGCTGCTGATCCCGGTGGTGGCGCACTGGCCGCGGATCGGGGCGGGCGGGCGGCTCGGGTGGGGCGGCCTCGCGCGGGCCGCCTGTCTGGGTGCGGCCTGCGCGGCGCAGCAACTGCCGTGGTTCCTCGTGCCGTTCCTGCTGGCCGGGATCTACGCCGTGCGCCGGGGTGAGCTGGGTGGCAGGGCCGCCGCCGGGGTGGTGCTGCGGGTCGCGGGCATGGCGGCCACCGTATGGCTGCTGATCAACACGTACTTCGTCGTGAGCGAGCCGCGCACCTGGGCGGCCGGGGTCGCCCTGCCGCTGACACAGAACGCGACGATCCACGGGCAGGGCCTGGTGGGTCTCGCGCTCTACTACACCGACGGCAGCGACCGGCTGGCCTGGTACTCGCACGCGAGCGTGCTGCTGACGGGGGCGCTGCTGGCGCTGCTCGTCCTGTTCGTGCGGCGGCTGGGTCCGGCGGCGACCGTGCTGCCCTGGTGCGCCTTCTTCCTGGCGACGCGTTCGCAGGACGGCTACTACCTGCTGATGACTCCGCTGTGGCTGGCGGCCGCGATCACCACGCCCGCCGCGTCCTTCGCCGGCGCGTGGCAGCCCCGGCCGCGCTTCCTGTCGGGCCCGCGCAGGCGTCCGGCGCTGGTCGCGGCGGCCGCGCTGCTCCTCGTACCGGCGCTGGCGAGTGCGGCCGTGGCGGCGACGGGGTCGCCGCCGCTGCGGATGCGGGTGACGGGGATGCGTACGGCCGGACCGGCCGCCGTGTCGGAACTGGACGTCCGGGTCACGAACACGGACGACAGCGCCCTCACGCCCCACTTCACGCTGACCACCGGTCAGGGCATGAGCCACTGGTGGAAGGTGACCCGGGGGCCCGCCACGCTGCCCGCCCACGCGAGCGCCGTCTACCGGCTCCGGTCGCCCGGGCCGGTGTTCCACGTGCCCCGGCGGCCGGGGACGCGGATCCGGCTGCGTGTCTTCACGGCGTCGCCGGACACCTTGTCGAGCATGGACGTCCGGCTGCCGGGCGAGCGGTAGCCAACGGGGGTCAACGTGACGGGTCAGGCCGTCTTCGTACGGACGAAGGCGAGCGTGGCGTTGACCGTCGCGAGGCCCTTCATCATGCCCATCTGGTTCCAGCCCATGCCGAACTCGTTCCGGTCCACGGTGAACTCCGCGTCCAGGGCGACCGCGTCGGCGTTCGCCTTGGTGAGGCGGGCCGTGAAGGTCACCGGGCGGCTGATGCCGCGCACGGTCAGCTGGCCGTCGACGTGGACGGTGTCGCCGCCGCGGAGTTCGGCGCCACGCACTCCGAAGGTGATCTCGGGGTGGTTGTCGGCGTCGAAGAAGTCGGCGGAACGCAGGTGCTTGTCGCGCTTGGTGTGCTTGGTGTCCAGGGAGGTGGCGTCCAGGGTCACGGTGCCGGTGGCGGAGCCGTCGGACAGGACCTCGCCCTGGCCGCCGACGACGGCGAAGGCGCCCTTCACCGTGACCATGCCCCACATCGTCTTGTGACTGACGGCGACGGTGGTCGCGGTCCGGTCGAGCTGCCACAGGCCGGTTTCTACGGCAACGGTCATGAGGGTCTCCACATACGCAAGGGGGACGAAAAAGGATGACGAAGGGATGGCGAAGGGGTGGCGAAGACGCCGGTCATCGCCGGTCATCCAAATTTGGATGATGCTCACGCTAGCCCGTAATCCAAATCTGAACAACCCTCCGCGACTCCTTCGTGCAAAATTGGACAACCGGTAGGATCGAACCCATGGCCGACCCTGCCGAGAGCACCCCCGACCTGCCCCCTTGCCCCTCCGCGAGCGAGAGCGCGCTGCTCCCGGCCGAACTACGGGCCTGGATGATCCTGCTGGCCACGACCGGGTCGATCGAGCAGCGGCTCGGCCCCGTCCTCAAGGACACGCTCGGGGTCTCCCACGACGAGTTCCTGGTCCTGTGCCTGCTCGCGGGCCGGGCCGACGGCGGGCTGCGGATGACCCGGATCGCGGAGCTGCTCGGCCGCCCCAAGACCCGGCTCACCTATCAGATCGCCTGTCTCCAGCACGCGGGGCTCGTCACCCGGCGCTCGGTCTGCGGCGACAAGCGGGGCGTCGAGGTCGCCCTCACCGAGAAGGGCCGCCGCCTGTTCACGGAGGCCTCGCCGACCCTGGCCGACACGGTCAACTCGGGGCTGGCGCGCATCGGCTCCGAGGAGCGCGAGGCGATGTACGGACTGCTGCCGGAGGTGGCGGGCGGGGAGAAGGCGTGACTCCCCTGTCCCGCCCGCCCGGTCGGTCGTCAGGCCGCCAGAACCGCCGGCTCCGGCCGCGACTGCGATCCTGACTCCAGTCCTGACTCCGTCGCCGCCTGCGTCTTCGTCATGGCCTCCGTCTCGGCCTCGGTGAGCAGGTCGACGAGGGTCGCGCGGGCCCGGGCCACACGCGAACGCACCGTCCCGACGGGGCAGTCGCTGACCTCGGCCGCCTCCGAGTAGGGCAGCCCCATCAGCTGCGTGAGGATGAACGCCTCGCGCCGCTCGTCGGGCAGCGCGGCCAGCAGGTCGAGGAGCGCGACCCCGTCGTCGAAGCCGGGCAGGCCGCGCGGCTGGGCCAGTTCGGCGGTCAGCCGCCAGTCGTCGGTGTCGCACAGCCGGGGCCGGGCGGCCGCGTGCCGGAAGCTGTCGATCACCGCGCGCCGCGCGATGGACATCAGCCAGGCACGGGCCGAGGACCGCCCCTCGAACCGGTGCAGACTGCCGAGCGCCCGCAGGAACGTGTCCTGGGCGAGGTCGTCGGCGGCCTGCGGATCGGCGGAGAGATGGGCGACGTACCGCACCACATCGCGGTGCAGGGCGCCGACGAACCGTTCGACGGCGGCCGGGTCGCCACCACGGGCGGCGAGCGCCCAGGCGGTTATCGACTCGTCCAACGGGCGGGCCGTGGAGGTCGGGCGGGTCGAGGCGGGCAGTACAGGAGTGATCACCTGGGGTCCTTCTCGGATCATCCGGAATCCGGCACGGCGACAGCCCACGAAACGCGACGCACGCGAAGGCGCTGCGAGGCACGAGACGTGCGGGCACGCCGCTACCGGGTGAGGGAGGACGGCCGTACGCGCTGCGCGGGTACGGCCGGGGCCCGGGCGCCCGCGGAGGCCGACGTCGATTGCGTCGGCGCCGCGTGGAACGGCCCCGGGAAACCAGGGCCTGTCGTTCGGATCACGCCTGCTTCAGGCCGCGACACCATGTGTGGTGCGTGCAGCCGCAAGGAGGCGGAGGAGGGTGTGCCACACCCGGCGGCCCAGGCGTGATCCGAACGACAGGTCCTCGCTGTCTCAGATGACAGCGATCCTCGTCGGCGGGCCCCGAGAAGTGATCGTGTGGACGAGCGGGAGCAGCCGTGGCGCTCGGTCCGAGGTGCCGCGTCGCGGGCGGAGGCGAGGGCGGTCCGGTGTCACGGGCCGCGCGAGCGCCAGCCGCAGCGGAGCGACCAGCCGGCCGGCCACCGCGCGCAGGATGCGGAACGCGGCCCGTTCGCCGTACGCCAGCCACAGACCGCACAGCAGCGCGGCGAGCGTGTGGGCGGCGAGCATGCCGTACGAGGACGACAGGGCGTCCGTGCCGTGGCCGCCGTGGGCCATGTGCCCCAGGCCCATGAGCATCCTCGTGTCCATGTCCATGCCCATGTCTGCGTCCATGCCGGTGTGGGCCATGTCCATGGAGTCCGTCGACGTGCCGGCGGTGCCCCGCGTGAACGAGAACGCCGAGTGGAGCGCGCCCTGGGCGACGACCACCACGCCCACGACCAGCGGGAGTCCGCGCTCGCGGCCGGCGAGGCACCAGCCCGCGCCGGCCATGACCACGGTCCCGGCGACGAGCGTCCACCAGGGGACGGAGGAGCCCGACATCAGCACATGGCCGAGGGCGGCGAGCAGCACACAGACGGCCGCGAACACCGCGGCCCGCAGCGTGCGTGCACCCCATCCGGCAGTCATGACGGCGCTCATCCTCCCATCCGGCACTCGTTCGTCAGTGGTGGGTACGTAAATTACTGATCAACCGTTCGGCGGGGTACCCCCGGCCGGTCGGCGGGGGTTCGCCGGACGTTCGGCGGATACCTGGTCCGACCAGCGGGTTTCCACTCTGGAACCATGACGCAAAACGCCTCTTTGCCGAATTTCGCCGCCGGTACTCAGATCGAACCCACAGTTCCTGTCAGCCCCGCCGGCACACGTCCCGCACAGCTCGGCCGACTGGTCGGCGTGGACCTCGCGCGCGGCCTCGCCGTCTTCGGGATGTACGCCGCCCATGTCGGCCCCGACCCCTCCTCGGGCGGGGTGACCGGCCATGTCATGGAGCTGTTCCACGGCCGCGCCTCCGCGCTCTTCGCCTTCCTGGCGGGCTTCTCGATCATCCTGATGACGGGCCGCCGGGTACCGAAGACCGGCCGCGAGGGCCGCCAGGCCGTCGCCAAGGTACTGATCCGGGCGGTGCTGCTGGTCGCCCTCGGCACCTGGCTGACCTCCACCGGCACCCCGGTCGAGGTCATCCTGGCCTACTACGGCCTCTGCTTCGTCCTGGTCCTGCCCTTCCACCGACTGCGCGCCGGCGCCCTGGCCGCCATCGCCGCCGGTACGGCACTCGTCCTGCCCCAACTCCTGTACGTCGTCCAGCGGTCCATCGACGACGACTCCTGGGCGGAGACGGTCACGCACAACGATCCGCTGGCCCTGGTCAGCGGCACCGACGGCTTCGTCGAGCTGATGTTCACCGGGAGCTACCCGGCCCTGGCCTGGGTCCCGTTCCTCTTCGCGGGCATGGCGGTGGCCCGTCTCGACCTCGCCGCCACGGCCGTACGTATCCGCCTCGCCGCCACCGGCATCGCGCTCGCCGTGCTCGGTTACGGCGGCTCGTGGCTGGCCCTGCACCTCGTACCCGGGGTCTCCTCCGCCCTCGCGGCGGGCGGCGGCGAGGACGGCTCCGGTTCGGTCATGTCGGCCTGGTGGTCGGACACGGCCGGCTATCCGACCGGGGACTCGGCGGCCTGGCTGTGGGTGGCCTCCCCGCACAGCGAGACGACGCTGTCCGTCGTGGGCAACACCGGGGTCGCGATCGCCGTACTCGTCGGCTGCGTGATCGCCGTCGACGCCCTCCCCCGCTTCCGGCGCCTCACGGCTCCGGTCGTCGCGGTCGGCACGATGTCCCTGACGGCGTATGTCCTCCACCTGGCCGGCATCTGGGCCCTCGGCATCGAGGAACTCCCCGGCTCCCCGCTGCACGTGCTGTTCGGCTTCCTCGTGGCCGTGACCGTCTTCGCCGTCGTCTGGTCGCGCTTCTTCAGGCGCGGGCCGCTGGAGCGCCTCATGGGGGACACGACGAGGATCGCCCGGTGGGTGAAGTAGTGGCCGGTCCGACTGGACGCCCGCTTTTGAACGTGTTCAAATATCTACACCGGGCTCGTAGCACAGCCGTTCAGCGCACACGTTCAAGCCCCAGGGGGAGCCATGAGGATCGTCATTCCCGGAGGAACCGGCCAGGTGGGTACGGTCCTGAACCGCGCCCTCACCGCCGCCGGTCACGATGTGACCGTCCTGACCAGACGGCCGACACACGACCACGAGATCGCCTGGGACGGCGAGACCCTGGGCGACTGGACCAAGGCGGTCGACGGCAGCGACGTCGTGATCAACCTGGCGGGCCGCAGCGTCAGCTGCCGCTACACCCCCGCCAATCTGCGGGCCATGATGGACTCGCGGGTGCACTCGGCCAGGGTCGTGGGCGAAGCAATCGCGGGAGCCGCACAGCCGCCCCGTCTCTGGCTCCAGATGAGCACAGCCACCGTGTACGCCCACCGCTTCGACGCCCCCAACGACGAGGCGACCGGCGTCATCGGCGGCGCCGAACCCGGCGTACCGGACTACTGGGCCTACAGCGTCGAGATCGCCAAGGCCTGGGAGCGGGCCCAGGAGCAGGCACCGACGCCCGCCACGCGCAAGGTCGCCCTGCGAACCGCCATGGTGATGAGCCCGGACCGCGGCGGCGTCTTCGACGTCCTCCTCCGACTGGCCCGGCTCGGCCTCGGCGGCCCGGTGGCGGGCGGCGCACAGTACGTGTCCTGGATCCACGACCAGGACTTCGTACGCGCCGTCGAGTTCCTGACCGCCCGGGAGGACCTCACCGGCCCGGTGAACCTCGCCGCTCCCCACCCCGTCCCCCAGCGCGAGTTCATGCGGGCGCTGCGCGCGGCGTGGGGAGTCCCGGTGGGCCTGCCCGCAACCCGCTGGATGGCAGAACTGGGCGCGTTCGCACTCCGCTCAGACACAGAACTCCTACTGAAGAGCCGCCGCGTCGTCCCGGGCCGCCTGCTCGACGCCGGCTTCACCTTCGACCACGAGGAGTGGCCGAAGGCGGCGACCGACCTCGTACACAGGGTGCGGAGCACACGAAATCAGGTGCGCCAAAGCGCCCCCTAAGGGGCGCGGGGAACTGCGCGACCAGCCCCCACCGGACCCGCACCAGACAACCAAGCACCCTCGACGGCCGATCTCACACACGAGGCGCACCACAACACCCCCTAAGGGGCGCGGGGAACTGCGCGACCAGCCCCCACCGGGCTCGCACCCGACGAACAACCGCTCCCCCGTATGCCCGTCGAGCGCGACTAGGACAGACCAGCCTCCGCGACAGCGAGCGCCGAGCGAAAGCTCGCCGCCAGTTCGGCCCCGGCCGAGGCCGGGCCGGACTCCGCCTCGCCGCCACGCCAGGCAAACCGCTCAGCCGCCGCACGCAACGCAGAGTTGAGCATCGCGGCCTGAATCACCGGCCGCACATCATCCGCAGGCAAACCCGCACGCGCAGCAAGCGCACGGGCAAAGGCCGGCTCGGCCTCGTCGTGCGACTGAAGCCAGACGGCACGCAGCCCCGGCTCGGTACGGGTCAGCCGTACCAGCTTGCGCAGCTCCGCGACCCCGGGCCGCCCCGCCCAGTCGTCGATGTCCAGCGCCGGCGCCAACGCCTCCTCCAGAGGCCGCCCGGGCCCCCACTCCCGCAGACACCCGGCGATCCTGTCGATACCGGCCGCGAACAACGGACTGACGCAGCTCTCCTTGCTCGGGAAGTAACGCCACACGGTCCGCGACGAGACCCCCACCGCCTGCCCGATCTGCTCCCCCGTCGTGGCGGTCACCCCCTGGGCGACGAACAGTTCCACCGCGGCGAGGGCGATCTCCAGCCGGATCTCGGACTTGCGCTGCTCGGTCAGCCGAGGCCGACCCGTCCGCCCGCGCCCACGACCGGAAGCCTCGCCCTGCCTGCCGTCCGGCACCAGCGACTCCTCGCTTCCACCCCGTACTTCCGCCCCGTCATTGAGGACCGGCCCATTGTAGTGATCCCGAGAAGACACCTCGACTTTATGTCTTTCAGAGACATTAAGTCGTACGGTGGCACCGCAACACCCCGTTGCACCCTCACGCACCACCTCTGGAGCACGTCATGACCACTGGACTCAACGGCCGCAGCGTCATCGTCACCGGCGCCGGTTCCGGCATCGGCCGGGCCACCGCGCTGGCCTTCGCGGCGGAGGGCGCCCGCGTCGTGGTCGCCGATCTCAACGCCGACGGCGCCGCCACGACCGTCAAGGAGATCGAGGAGGCCGGCGGCACGGCCCTGGCCGTGATCGGCGACCTGAGCGAGCAGACCGTCGTCGACGAGGTGGTCGCCACGACGGTGGAGCGGTTCGGCGGGGTGGACGCGCTGGTCAACAACGCGGCGATCATGGACAGCATGTCGGCCGCGGCGGACGTGACCGACGCGGAGTGGGAGCGGGTCATCCGGATCAACCTGACCGCGCCGTTCCTGCTCTCCCGGGCCGTCCTGCCGCACATGATCGAGGCGGGCAAGGGCGCCATCGTGAGCACCGCCTCCGAGGCAGGCCTGCGCGGCAGCGCCTCCGGGACCGCGTACACGGTGTCCAAGCACGGCATCGTGGGCCTCACCAAGTCCCTCGCCGTGATGTACCGCAACCAGGGCATCCGCACCAACGCCATCGCCCCCGGCGGCACGCGGACCGGCATGATCCCGACGGCCGACTGGGAGGCGCACGGGCCGAAGACGCTCGGCCCGTACCTGGCCAGCGTCGGCCGGGTGTCCGAGCCCGAGGAGCAGGCCGCCGCGATCGTGTTCCTCGCCTCGGACGCGGCCAGCAACATCAACGGCGTGATCCTGGCCGTCGACAACGGCTGGTCCGCCGTCTGACGGCAGGTGTTCACCAGGCAGGCCCACCCTGGTGCTTGAGACCTCAAGGGAGTGGAGGAAGCTGGTCGCGACCAACTCTCCCTGGAGGTACGTGAGATGACGAGCCGTCTGCCGCGCCGTACGGTGCTGGGCGGAATGATCGGCGGTCTGGCCCTGGCCTCGGCCGCGGCCGGCACGGGGGCCGGATCCGCACTGGCCGCAGGCCGCACACCGGGCGCCACCGGACAAGGAGCGGTCGGGCCCGTCGGCCCGGAGCCGTACGTGGCCCTGGCCGTGGGCGCCGGCGGCGGGCCCGCCGGGACCGACCGCGTCCACGTCCTCAAGGTCGGCCCCGACACGGCGGGCACCGTCCTCGTGCTGGTGCCCGGCATGTTCGGCGCCGCGAACGACTTCCGGCTGCCGGCCCGCGACCTGGTCGCGGCCGTGCCCGGAACACAGGTGTGGGCCCTGGACCGGCGGGAGGAGAACCTCGCCGACCGCACCGGCTTCACCGGCCCGGACCCCCTCGCCTACTACCTGGACGGCCACTACCGCACCCAGGACCCGGCCGCCTCCCCCTTCGCCGCACACTGGGGCCTGCCCCTGACCCTCTCGGACCTGCGGACCGTCGTCCGAGCGGCGGGCCGGGGCGGCCGGCGCGTGGTGCTCGGCGGCCACTCCTGGGGCGCGACGACCGCGCTGGCGTACGCGGCCTGGGACTTCGACGGCTGCCCCGGATACCGGGACCTGGCCGCGCTGGCCGTCATCGACGGCGGTGTCCTCGGGGCGTTCGACGGCACGGGCGACCCGGTCGCCGACTCACCGGAGCAGGTACGGGAGCGGCTCGCGGCGATCGAGGCCGGGGCGGTGTTCGACCTGACCCTGAGCGGGGTGGGGCTGGGCAGCCGCGCCGAGAGCACCCAGATCTGGTACCAGCTCGCCGGCCACTACGCCCTCCACGACCCCGACGGCCGCTCGGTCCTCCAGCCCCGCCTGCCCGAGGCCCTGCGCCTGCCGTACCCCGTCACCAACGCGGCCCTGCTGGGCTTCCTGGTCGACGCGGACTTCGGCTGGCCGAACGCCATCACCGTGCACTCCGGACACCTCGCCGACAGCGGGGACGTACGCGGCTGGATCAACACCGGCATCACGCCGATCGGCCGGGTCGCGGAGTCGTACGCCGGTCCGGTCCCGGCCGTGTGGGAGTGGTACTGGCCCGCCCGCCTCTCCGTGGACCTCGACGTCACGGACGCCTACACCGACTCCCCCCTCACCCGCTCCCTGGACCTACGCCTCCACCACGCCGCCCGCCTGGACATCCCCCTGTACGCCTTCGGCACGAGCTACGCCAAGGGCACAGTGGAGGAGGCGGCCCGCAGGGTGGTGACCAACTCCCGCATCCCATACGCCACGTACGAAACCGACACCGGCATGAACCACCTGGACCCGCTCTTCGCGCCCCCGTCCGACAACACCCTGACGCACACACTGGCGCGGTTCCTGAGGAGGATCGGAGGCGCGGACGCGCCCCGATAGGGGCGCGGGGAACTGCGCGACAAGCCCCCACCGGGCCCGCAGCCAACAACCCGCCCAACCAGCGGAGCACTACGCGTCAGGCAGAGACTCCGCAAGCTGCTCCCACACCCCGTACACATCCACCCCAACCACCCCGAACTGCGTAACAACAGCAACGCACCGCCCGTCCTCGTCGTCCAACTCCAACGCCGAGGTCGGGCCATGCGCCCCCGAGGACCGCACAAGGTGACACTCCCGCACACCCGCGAGGTCGATCTCCACCGAACTCTCCGCAACCGCCGCGAACACCCGCCCACCCACGGTCCGGTCAGTCACATGAACCCGCCCCGCGCACGCCTGCATGACCGCCGGGGCGAACACGGCGACCCCGATCGGCAGCCCGACCGAGCACACATGGTCGAGCACCGACGGCACGACGCCGACGTCGATAGCCCGGTGCTCACCGCGATACCGGTCGAACGCCGCACGCCGGGCAACCCCACCGTCCGCGAGCACCGCGTCGAACTGCGCGAGCTGGTCACCGTTCTCCCAAGCCGGCACCTCGGGGACCACGGACGCCCCGACCGCAGACGCCCCGGCCTCGACCGTAGGGGCAAGTCCGACCAGCAACCGGTCCCCCTCCGACAGCAGCCGCCCCTGATGCACGGTCCGCCCGTCCCCGTCGATCAGATGGACGGCCACCGACCCGCTGCTCTCGTCCCGCTCGACCACGGCCGAGGCGACCCCGTCACCGTCGAGACGCAGCGCGATCGACCCCGGCCGGACGGCGAACGCGTCACCGCGCAGACTCGGTACGGCATAGCTCCCGGCCTGGTCGATCCGCGCGGCCGGCCCTCCGGTGACCGCCTGGACGTACTGGAAGAGGGTCAGGCACCGGGCCAGCTCCGGCATCCGCGCGTCGATCAGTCGCACACTGCTGTTCCGCCGGGGGCAGCACCCCTCGAACGCGCAAAGCCGGCCGCCGTGCTGGTCGGTCATGTTCAGTACACGTCCCGGACGTAGCGCTTCGCCCGCCGTAGGTCCGCGAGGTACTCCGCCGCGTCGTCGTCACCACGTCCGCGCTGCTCGCCGATGACGCCCAGCAGAGCTGTCTCGACGTCCTTCGCCATGCGGGAGGCGTCGCCGCAGACGTAGACGTGCGCGCCGTCCTCCAGCCAGCCGTACAGCTCGCGCGACCGCTCCCGCATCCGTGTCTGTACGTAGATCTTCTCGGCCTGGTCGCGCGAGAACGCGAGGTCCAGTTCGGTGAGCACGCCGCCCTGCCGCAGTTCCGTCAGCTCGTCCTCATACACGAAGTCGGTGTCACGGTGCTGGTCGCCGAAGAACAGCCAGTTGCGCCCGGCGGCACCCTTCGCGGCCCGCTCGTGCAGGAAGCCGCGGAACGGCGCGATGCCCGTGCCGGGGCCGATCATGATCATCGGGGCGTCGTCGTCGGCCGGGACGCCGAAGGAGGCGTTCGGCTGGACGTAGATGCCGACGGACGCGTCCTCGCCGATGCGGTCCGCCAGGTACGTCGATGCCACGCCCTCGTACGTCCGCTGCCCGGTGCCGTACCGGACGGACGCGATCGTGAGGTGAATGCGATCCCCATGGGCGAGCGGGCTCGACGCGATCGAGTACTGGCGGGCCTGCAACGGCCGTAGCAGCGGCAGGAGTTCGGCCAGGTCCGGGGCGGCGGAACCGGCGTCCTGGAGCAGGTCGAGCACATCCCGGCCCCAGAGCCAGGAGTCCAGGTCGGACCGGTCGCCGTGCGCGACGACCGCGGCCAGCTCGCTCGACGGCGCACGCTCGACGAGGTCGGCGATCAGCTCCTTCGACGGGGTGCGGATCTCCCGTTCGGCGCGCAGGAGTTGGGCGGTCTTCGCGTCTCCGCTCGCGCCGAGGTGATCGAGCAGCGTGCCCACGAGGGCGTCGTCGTTCAGCGGTACGACGGCCAGCGCGTCGCCCGCCTCGTACGTGATGCCGCTGTCGCCGAGGTCGAACTCGTAGTGCCGGATCTCCTTCGCGCTGCGCGGGGAGGACAACAGCCGGTTCACCGTGAGCCGGGACGGGTAGGGAGTGCGCTTGTTCCAGGGGGAACGGACGCGGGCCGGTGTCGCCGTGGGCGCGCTCGCGCCGGTCGTGCCGCTCGCGCCGGTCTCCGCGACCAGGCGGTCCAGGACCGCGCCCGTCCAGGCAGCCGCCGGCTCCTCGAAGTCGACGTCGCAGTCCACGCGTTCGTGCACCCGGCCGGCCCCGAGCTGCTCCAGGCGCGTGTCGATGAGCTTCGCGGCCTGGCAGAAGTCGTCGTAGCCGCGGTCGCCGAGGCCGAGCACCGCGTACCGCAGACCTTCCAGCCTCGGTGCCGTGTCGGACTGGAGCGCCTCCCAGAACAGCCCGGCGTTGTCGGGGAGTTCGCCCTCGCCGTACGTCGAGACGACGACAAGTACGTGGGTCATCGTGGCGAGTTGCTCGGGCGTGACGGCGTCGAGCGCGGCGGTCCGCGCGCCGAGGCCACGGGCCCGGGTTCCGGCGGCGAGTTCGTCGGCGACGAACTCGGCGTTGCCGGTCTGGGTGCCGAACAGGACGTCGATCGTCGCGGCGGGCGCGTCACCCGCCGCCTCGGCCCGGCGTCCGGCCGCCGCTATACCGGCGATGAACCCGGCGAGCCAGGACTCCTGGGCGGCGGAGAACGGCGCGTCCACCGGGATGAGGGACCCGGTCGGGGGCATGAGAGTCACGCGGTCACCGTCTCGGTCGGGGCCTGCGGGATACGGCGGCTCGCGATGTCGTCGAGCGCGGCCGTGGCCAGCAGCTCGTCGAACCGGGCGGCGCGGACGCGGCCTGCGTTCTTGGTGGTCTGGTGGACGATCCAGCCGTAGGTGCCGGGGGCGTCCACGCTGAGGTTGTTGCGCTGCTTGAGGGCGCGCTTGTAGTCGTCGAGGCGCTTGATCGCGATGAGGGTGGCGAGTTCGCCGTCGTCGAAGCGGTCCAGCGTGCCGCGCAGGTACTTCACAACCCGCTGCTTGACGAAGAAGTCCTCGGTGAGGACGAGATTCCGGACGGCCTCGGTGACCTTCGGGTCGTCCGGGCCGCTCGCGCCCGGCACCCGCTGGAGCGCGAGGTCCTGGGCGACACCGAGCACGGTGTACGACGACAGCAGCGAGAACATGTCGTCGCTGCCCTGGTCGCCGAAGGCCGGGGCCCGGCCGCCGAGGACGGTACGCCGGTCGCGGTAGTCGACCTTGAACGCGCGGAGCTTGTCCGTCGCGATGGAGGTCGCCAGCTCGTCGAGGAGTTCGTTGCGGGTCGCCGCGGCGAGGATCTCGGTGGAGTCCTGGTAGAGGAGGAGCGCGCGGGGCATCCCGCAGTACATGTGCTGCCGCTCGGTGTCCCAGTCGTGCAGCAGACGGGCAGCCAGCTCGGAGCCGGTGGCCTCGACATGCCAGGCCAGCAGCAGCCGTACGGCCTCCTCGTGGAAGGCGCCGCGCGCGGTGTCGGTCACCGGGAACACCAGCAGCGAGTCGGCGCTCACCCGGTCGCGGAGGTCGCCGGAGGGGTCGTACTGGTAGAGGAACCCGCCGCTCATGCCGTTGCCGAGGCCCTTGCCGAAGCCGCCGAGGTTGAGGACCGTACCGCCGGTCATGTACTCGCAGCCGAAGTCACCGACGCCCTCGACGACCGCCGTCGAACCGGAGTTCCGCACGGCGAACCGGTCACCGGCCTCGCCCTGCACGAACGTACGGCCGCCCGTCGCGCCGAACAGCGCGAAGTTCCCGATCAGCACATTGCCACCGGGCTCGGCGCTGCCGCCGCCCGGGGCACGGACGACGATCCGGCCGCCGCTCTGGCTCTTGCCGACACCGTCGTTGGCGGTGCCGGTGTGTTCGAGGGTGATGCCGTCGTTGCAGAACACGCCGTACGACTGTCCGGCGGAGCCGGTGGTACGGATACGGACGGCGCCGTCGACGAGGCGGCGACGGCCTCGGTCGTCGGTCGTGATCGCGGGTCCATCTGCGTTAAGGCTGTGGTTGAGGAGCCGCTCGACGTCGATGGACAGCTGGCCGCCGACCGACTTGTCGCTGTTGCCGAGGTGGATGCCCTCGACGAGCAGCGACGGCTCGCGCCGGTCGAGCAGCGCGGCCCGGACCTGCTCGATCAGGGCGTCGTCGGTGGTGAAGTCCTTCTCCAGGTACTCCGGGTCGGCCACGACCTTCTCGGGCACGTGTGCGAGCAGGCGGCGGACGTCAAGACGTCCGACGCTCGCCGGGTGGTCAAGGAGCTGCAGCAGATCCGTACGCCCGCGCGCCTCGCGCAGCGACCGCAGTCCCAGCCGGGCGAGGATCTGGCGGACATCATGGGCGATGTTGAGGAGGTACTGGGCGAGTGCGCGCGGGTCGCCCTCGAACGCCTCGGAGTTGGTGGTGAGCCCGGCCGGGCACTTCACGTTGCAGTTCTTGGCCATGACGCAGCCGAGCATCATCAGCGCGGTCGTACCGAACTCGAAGCTGTCGCCGCCGAGGAGGGCCGAGGTGACGACGTCACCGCCCGTCTGGTGCGCGCCGGAGCAGCGCAGGACGACCTTCTGCCGGAGCCCGTTCGCGACGAGCGCCTGGTGGACCTCGGCGACGCCGATCTCCGCCGAGCGTCCGGCGTACTTGAGGCTGGTGACGGCCGCGGCGCCCGTGCCGCCGGTGTTCCCGGCGACGTTGATGACGTCCGCGCCGGCCTTGGCGACACCGACCGCGATGGTGCCGATGCCCTCCGAGGAGACGAGCTTCACGATCACCCGTACCCGCGCGGCCTTGCAGTCGTGGATGAGCTGGGCGAGGTCCTCGATGGAGTACGTGTCGTGGTGCGGGGGCGGTGAGATCAGCTCGATGCCCGGGGTGCCGCCACGGGCCGCCGCGATGTCGACGGTGACCTTCGGCGCGGGCAGCTGGCCACCCTCACCCGGCTTCGCGCCCTGCCCGATCTTGATCTCCAGCTCCTGGAGCATCGGGTCGGCGAGATAGCCCGCCCAGATACCGAACCGGCCGGAGGCGAACTGCTTGATCCGGGAGCCGCGGATGGTGCCGTACCGGGTGTGGTGCTCGCCGCCCTCGCCGCTGTTCGACATCGCGCCGACCATGTTGGTGCCGTGCGCGACGGCCTCGTGCGCGGTCGCCACGAGCGCGCCGTGGCTCATCGCGCCGGAGGCGAGGGAGCGGGTGATCTCGTGCGCGGGCTGGACCTCGTCGAGCGGGACGCTGTCGGGGGCGCCGTCGAGAAGGGTGAGGAGGTGGGCGGCGGTGCCGGTGGCCTCGACTTCGATTCCGTCGGCGCTCACGGCGAGGGTCGTGACCTCGCCGAGGTGTCCGAGCCCTGCGGCGAGAGCGGCGTGGCGCTCGGCGGCCTCGGGGCCCGGGGACGTGAGGCGCAGATGGACGGTGCCCCGCTCGGTGACGGAGGCGACCACACCCCGGACCGTGACGCTCGCGTTGCCGGTCGCCGAGAACCGGCCCAGCTCGCGCGCGAAGTCCTCCGGGGTACGGAGTCCGGTGAGGTCGGCGGGCAGCGTGAGCACGTCACGCAGTGCGGCCGGGCGACGGGACCGCTCCTCGTGCGTGGTCCGGAGGAAGGCGCGGTACCCGGGCGTGATCCGGAACGCGTCGATCTCGGCGTCGCTGAGGGCGTCGTACCCGGTGTTGCGGTATGCGGTGTCGGTGATGCCGAACGCGTCGTCGAGCTGGCCGAGCGTGAGGAGGCGCAGTGCCTCCGGGTCGCCCTCGCGGCCGAACTCCGGGCGCTCCTCGACCATGTCGCCGAAGCCGCGCACGGCCGTGACGCCGAAGGAGTGCCCGGCGCCGTCCGACCGCTCCTTGAACAGCCCGAGCAGCGGAACCTGGCCCTCGGTCTCGACCGTACGGGCCCGCTCGTGCCAGTCCGTCGCGGCCTGGGCGATCCGGGCGAAGCCGACGCCGCCGACCGGGGCGTCCATGTGCGGGAAGGTCCGCGCGAACACGTCGTCGCGGGTGTCGAGGTAGTTCGGCTCGAAGAACTCGCCACCGATGTAGCTCTCGGCGGTGCACAGGCCGACCCGGCCCATGGTCTTGGCGAGGGACTTCTCGGCGGCCTTGCGGAACTTGGCGAGCGCCCGGTCGGTCTCGGTGATCTCACCGGCGGGGGCGGGCGCGCTCGGGAACTTCTCCTCGGCGCGCAGCCGTGCGCTGAGGCTGTAGACGGCGGAGGCGCCGAAGCCGAGCGCGGTCGCGACGTGATGGGAGGAGGCCAGCTGGCCGCTCTCCGCCACCATCGAGACGCGCAGCCGCAGCCCGGTCTCGATGAGCCGCTGGTTGACGGCCGCGACGGCGAGGATCACCGGCAGCGGCGCCCGCGTGGAGGAGACGGCCCGGTCGGTGAGGACGGCGATGCCGCCTCCTTCCGAGGCGAACCGCTCGACGTCGTCGCAGAGCTGCTGGAGCGCGTCCCGGAGGGCATCGGCGTTGGCCGTCTCGTCCCCGGTCACCGGCTCGTAGAGCATGGCGAACCGCTCCAGCGGCACGATCCGCTGGTCGCGCAGCCGGACCATGTCGAGGTGCCCGAGCACGGGCGAGGAGACGACGAGCTGACGGTCCCCGACACTGCCCGTGCCATCGGGCTTGGGGCCGAGGGCGACCCGCATGCTCATGCCGTCGGCCTCGCGGATGCTGTCCAGCGGCGGGTTGGTGACCTGGGCGAAGCGCTGCGAGAAGTACTTCGCCATGCCGCCCTCGGTGTCGCTGAGCGCGTTGATGGCGTTGCCGTAGCCCATCGCGGAGATCCGCTCGGACCCGGTGTTGAGCATCGGGTCGAGCATGAACCGGAAGCTCTCCTGGTTCAGCGCGTACGCGACGTACCGGCCCGCGAGGCTCAGGTCGCCGTCGTAGCCGAGGGTCGTCGTGCCCCGGTAGTAGTCGGGGGCGGGCAGGTCGTCGAGGTTCACCCGGGCCGCGTCGAGCAGTTCGCTGTACGGGCGGCGCGCGGCGAGGGAGTCGAGCACGTCGCGGGTACGCATCCGGCGCCCTGTGCGGTGATCGACGACGAGCATGCCGCCGGCCTCGATACGGCCTCGGTGCACGACCTCGTCGTCGGGGAACGCGACCTGTCCGGCCTCGGAGGCCACCATCAGATACTCGGCGGTCTCGACCGTACGCAGGGGACGGAGCCCGAGCCGGTCCAGCCGCGCACCGACGACGTCCCCGTCGCTGAAGATGAGGGCGGCGGGGCCGTCGTTCTTCTCCTCGTACAGGGAGAAGTACTCCAGCATGTCCCGCACACCGTCGGGCAGGGTGCGGTCGTTCTCCCAGGCGGGCGGCATGAGCGACACGACGGCCTCGACGAGATCGAGCCCGTCGTCGAAGACCCGGCTCTGGAGGGTCTGGTCGAGCCGACTGGAGTCGGACTGCCCGGGCGGGCGCACGATGCTGCGGGTGCGGGCCCGCGCGAGGGCCTCGTCGGAGAGCCGGTTCTTCCTGTCCGTGTTCAGCTCGCCGTTGTGCGCCATGAGCCGGAACGGCTGGGCCATGGTCGGGTGCGGCTCGGTGTTCGTGGAGAACCGGGTGTGGAAGTACAGCGACCGTACGGAGTGCCGAGGGTCGAGGAGGTCGCAGAAGTAGGGGATGACCTCGCCGGAGTTGAGCCGCCCCTTGAGCACCTGCGTGCGCGCGCTCAGCGACAGCGCGTACAGCCCGGCGTACCGGTCCTGGTCGTCGGCGTAGGCGACGGCTTCGACGGCGAGCAGGGCGCGGTTGGCGGCGGTGTCGACGTCGGCGCGCTGCCACTCGTCCGGGGCCCGGAACACCCACTGCACGACGGGGAGTTGGTACTGCTCGGCGGCGGGCCTGGCGACGCTGTGATCGACGGGAACGTCCCGGACCAGCACGACCTCGAAGCCCTGCTCGGCGATGCACCGGCCGACGAGGTCGACGGCGGCGTCGCGCCGTGCCGTGTCGGTCGGCACGAAGCAGTTGGCGACGCCGAAGTGCCCGGCGCGCAGGGTCTCGCCGGTGATCGCGCCGAAGAACTCCACCGACAGGTCGATGCTCACGCCCGCGCCGTCGCCGACGCCCTCGGCGGACGCGCCGCCACGGTGCGGGATCGCACGGAGCGCCTCGTCACCCTTACGGATGACGTCGTGGCTCGGCGTCCCGTCGAGGCGGGTGATGAAGCCGACGCCGCAGTCACTGTGGTCGCGGGCAGGGTCGTACAGACCGAAGGCGGGCTGATTCAAGTGCGGGTCCTATGAGCGGGTTCCGGCTGCGGGTACCTTCCAGGCCCTGAAGGCACTGGGGTAGGACGGCCAGGCTGCGTCGGTGAAGCGCTCGCCGCGGGCCGGCCGGGGTGACGGCCGAGTCCCTGAATGATGCAAGTAGGTACGGTAAGGGTTACCTAACTTCCATCGCAAGGGCGTGTCCAGCACATATGCCCTGCCGCACCGTATCTCACGCGCCGCCTCCGCCCTATCTCGCAGCTCACACCCGGTAGCGTAACTAGCACGTGCAAGTTACGGTGATCACCGGTCCGTACCGAACTCCCCGCACCCCATGGAGCCCACGTGATCCGTACGTCCTTCAACGACGGCTGGCAGGCCCGCCCCAAGGTCAACCCCTTCGCCGAGCTGTCCGGAACGAAGGTCCCCTTCCGGCCGGTCACGCTGCCGCACGACGCGATGATCGAGCGGGAGCGTGCGGCACCGGGCGGTGAGGTCACGATGGAGGGCGGCGCGGGCGCCTACTTCCCAGGCGGTGTGTACGAGTACCGCAAGACCTTCGCCGTCCCCGAGGAGTACCGGGGCAAGCAGATCCTCGTGGAGTTCGAGGGCGTCTACCGGGATGCCACGGTGTTCATCAACGGGGACTACGCCGGGCAGCGCCCGTTCGGATACTCGCACTTCCGCATAGACGCCGACCGTTTCCTGCGCTTCGGCGAGGACAACGAGATCCGCGTGGAGGCCCGCGCCCACCGTGACTCGCGCTGGTACACCGGCGCGGGCATCTACCGCGACACCTGGCTCCTGGTCGGCGAGGTGGTCCGGATCGCGCCCGACGGGCTCCGGGTCACCACCCCGGACATCGACGAGCGGCGGGCGGTGGTGGAGGTCGCGACGCGGGTCGAGAACGACTCGATCGCGATCCGTACGGTGGATGTCGTCACCGAGATCCGCGACGCCGGCGGGAACACCGTCGCGACCGACGCCTCGAAGATCACGGTGCTGCCGGGCGAGCCCGCGACCGTACGCCAACGCCTGTACGTCCGTTCCCCGTTGCTGTGGAGCCCGGACGCCCCCGCCCTGTATGCCGCCACCGTGACTCTGAAGGACCTGGACGCCGAGACGGTCACCTTCGGCATCCGCTCCCTCCAACTCGACCCCGAGCACGGCCTGCGGATCAACGGCGAAACGGTCAAACTGCGCGGCGCCTGCATCCACCACGACAACGGCGTCCTGGGCGCCGCCACCTTCGCCCGCGCCGAAGAACGACGCGTCCAACTCCTCAAGGACGCCGGGTTCAACGCGATCCGCATGTCCCACAACCCCATGAGCAAGCCGATGCTGGACGCCTGCGACCGCCTCGGCATGCTGGTGGTGGACGAGGCCTTCGACGTCTGGACGTCCGGCAAGAGCGAGTTCGACTACAGCCTGAGCTTCCCGGAGTGGTGGGAACGCGACATCGAGGCGATGGTCGCCAAGGACGTCAACCACCCCAGCGTGATCATGTACTCGATCGGCAACGAGATCCCGGAGACCGGCTCGGCGGCCGGCTCCGCCTGGGGCCGTCGACTCGCCGAGAAGGTCCGCTCCCTCGACAGCACCCGTTACGTCACCAACGCGGTGAACGGCATGCTGGCCGTCATGTCCGAACTGGGCAAGCTGCGCGGCCAGTCACAGCAGCAGACAGGACAGGCAGGACCGGCAGCCGACTCAGGCAAGGGCGAAAGCGAGGACAAGGGCATCAACACCCTGATGGCCGACGCGGGCGACATGATGAACGCGATCAGCGCCTCCGGCCTGGTCACCGAGAAGACGGCCGAGTCCTTCGCCGTGCTCGATGTCGCCGGCATGAACTACGCCGAGGCCCGCTACACCCTCGACAAGGACCTCTTCCCGAACCGGATCATCCTCGGCACCGAGACCTTCCCCACCCGCATCGACGGCAACTGGCGCCTGGTGAAGCAACACGGCCACGTCATAGGCGACTTCACCTGGACCGGCTGGGACTACCTCGGCGAGGTCGGCATCGGCCGCCCCCAGTACCTCACCCCCGACGCACCCCGCCCCGCCCACACCGCGCCCTACCCCTACCTGGTCGCGGGCTGCGGCGACCTCGACATCACCGGCCACCGCCGCCCCGCCTCCTACTACCGCGAGATCGTCTTCGGCCTGCGCACCCAGCCGTACATCGCGGTACGACGCCCCGAACACCACGGCAAGACCTGGGCGGGCACACCCTGGGCATGGAGCGACAGCATCGCCTCCTGGACCTGGCCCGACTCCGAGGGCAAGCCGGTCGCCGTAGAGGTCTACGGCGACGCAGACGAGGTCGAACTCCTCGTCAACGGACGCTCGTTGGGACGCCACCCGGTGGCCGAGGACCACCGCTTCCGCACCGAGTTCGACACGACGTACGAACCCGGCGAACTCCTCGCGATCGCCTACCGCGACGGCACGGAAACCGGCCGCCACACCCTGCGCTCCGCGACCGGCCCGGTGGAACTGCGCACCACAGCCGACCGCGCGGCCATCACCACGAAGGGCGGCGACCTCGCGTACGTCACCCTCACCCTGACGGACCCGGACGGCACCCTCCACACGGCGGCCGACCGCCCCGTACGCCTCGAAGTCACCGGCCCAGGCGTCCTGTTGGGCTTCGGCAGCGCCGCCCCGGCCTCCGAGGAACGCTTCGACGCACCCGAACGCCGTACCTACGAGGGCCGCGCACTAGCCGTGCTCCGCCCGACCGGCCCCGGCAAGATCCACCTGACGGCATCGGCACCAGGGTGCGAGGCGGTCGACGTGATCGTCACCGTGGAGTAGACCCACCTCGGGATTCCCCTCCCCCACGTCTACGAGTTGCCCGTCACCTGGTAATACTCCGGATAGCACGTGCAAGTAGCATGCGTGAGGAAACACGACGCGCGACAAAAACGACTCGTGGGCGAGAAGAAGAAGAGAAGGAAGAGCGGAGAGGCACTGTGAGTGCGACGGGGCTCAAGCGGGTCACGGCGGCGGATGTGGCCCGGTCCCTGGGCCTCTCGCGGGCGACCGTGGGGTTCGTCCTGAACGACACCCCTGGGCAGACGATCCCGGAGAGCACGCGTCGGCGGGTGCTCTCCGAGGCAGCGCGCATGGGCTACCGCCCGCACCGGGCGGCACAGACGCTGCGGCGCGGCACCAGCAAGCTGATCCTGTTCGTCCTGCCGGACTGGGCGGCCGGTCTCCCCATGCAGCAGCACCTGGACGAGGCCGCGCTCGCGCTGGACGAGGCAGGGTATTCCCTGGTCACCTGCCCCCGCTACGCCGCAGGCCGGGCACGCCCCCTGTGGGAACTGCTCACCCCGGACGTCGTCCTCGGCTTCGGCCCCTTCGACGCCGACGAGCTGGCCTCGATGCGCGCCGCCGGCATCACCGGCATCATCCCGGCCCCCGGACAACCGACGACGCTGGACGACTGGCCCGCACTCGCCGCGGGAACCACCCTGCAGATCGACCACCTGTACGAACAGGGCCACCGCCGGATCGCCTTCGCCACCCCCGCCGACCCCCACACGTCCCTACTCGACCACCGCGTACGCAAGGCCCAGCAGGCCGCCGCCCGCCTCGGCCTCGCCCCACTCGACGTCCGTCCGGTGGACCACCGGGACACCTCCGCCCAGGAGGCGGTGTGCCATTGGCGAGCCGAGGGCATCACCGCTGTCGCCGCGTACAACGACGACAGCGCGGCGACCGTGGTGAGCGCGGCGATCCGATCGGGCATGTCCATCCCCACCGACCTGGCGGTGATCGGCCACGACGACACCCCCCTGGCCGCCCTGTTCGTCCCCTCGATCTCCAGCGTACGAATCGACATCATCAGCCTGAGCCGCCACTTCGCCGCCCTCGCCCTCCACGAGGCCGACGGCCGCCCACTTCCCCGACGGGACACGACGACCGACACGGTGGTGATCGCCCGGGAGTCGACGCGGGGCGCTGCCGACACACCGCAGGAAGCCGCCTTCGCCGGCCGCCCTGACAGCCCGACAGCAGGTCAGGAACCCTTGGCCACCGGCTCCAGCACGGCAACGCACTCCACATGATGAGTCATCGGAAACAGATCAAAAGCCCGAAGCGTCCGCACCCGATACCCCCCCTCCCGGAAATACCCCAAATCCCGAGCCAACGCAGCCGGATCGCAAGCCACATACGCGATCTTCCGCGCCCCCAGCTTCACCAACTGCTCGACCGTCTTCCGCCCCGCCCCCGCCCGCGGCGGGTCCAGGACGATCAGATCCACCTCGGTGATGCCCGTGCGCGGCAGGACCGCCTCGACCTTGCCCTGTTCGATGCGGACGCGGTCGAACGCGGCGAGGTTGTGACGGGCGTCCTCGACCGCGCGCTTGCCCGACTCGATGCCGAGGACCGCACCCTTGTCGCCGACCCGGTCGGCCAACGCACCCGCGAACAGGCCGACACCGCAGTACAGATCGAGGGCCATGTCTCCCTTGCGCGGGAGCAGGCCCTGCATGACCGCCTTCATCAGGGTGTCGGCCGCCATCGGGTGGACCTGCCAGAAGCCGCCGCTGCCCACCCGGTAGGTACGGCCGTCGGCGCGCTCGCGGACGAACGCCCGGCCGTGGACGCGGTGGATGCCGCCGTCGTGCTCCTCGACCCGCATGACGGAGACGGGCTTGTCCAGCTCGACCAAGGGCAGGCGGGCGCCGGGCCTCGGCTCCAGGATGACCATGCGGTCCTGGGACCCCGTCGCGGCGATCGCGTCGACGGACTCCATCCCCGACCAGTCGCGCTCCTCGATGCCCAGCTCGCTGACGCCCGGCGCCGCGATCATGCAGTGCTCGATCGGCTCGACCTCGTGCGAACGGTGGCGCCGCAGCCCGGCGTTGCCGTCCGCGTCGACCGCGTACTGCACCCTCGTACGCCACTGAGGGACCTCACCCGGCGGCAGCTTGTCGCCCTCGGCCGGCATCACCGTGCCGTCCCAGCCGGCCTCCTCCGGGGTCAGGCCTGCGAGCCGCTTCAGCTGCTCGGCGACGACCTCGCCCTTGAGGCGGCGCTGTGCGCCCGGCTTGGCGTGCTGCCAGTCGCAGCCGCCGCAGCGGCCGGGGCCGGCGTAGGGGCAGGGGGCCTCGACGCGGTCCTTGGACGCCGTCAGGATCTCCACCGCGTCCGCGCGCAGGAACCGCGCCCCTTCCTCGCCCTCCGTCACCCGGGCCACGACCCGCTCACCGGGCAGCGTGTGCCGGACGAAGAGGACCTGCCCCTCCTCCGTACGCGCGATGCAGTGGCCGCCGTGGGCGACGGGACCGACCTCGACCTCGTACTCCAGCCCCACCAGCGATTTCTTCGGTTCTGCCTGCATGGTGGGGTGACTCCGTAAGAGAGAAAGAGAGAACGGCCGGACAACAGCCCACCAGTCTACGTGGGCCCCGCCCGACCGCTCACCACAAGCCCGCACCCGAACCCGGACCCGTCGGCTCAGCCCTTCGTGCTCGGCTCCTTCGGCCGTTCCTCGGCCGGGCCGCGCCGGACCGATCCGGGCGCGTTCCAGTCCTGCCGCTTGCGGGCCCGCTTCTTGGCCACCTCGGACGACTGGAGCTGGTAGGGCACCGACGTCACCATGACGCCCGGGGTGAACAGCAGGCGCCCCTTGAGCCGCAGCGCGCTCTGGTTGTGCAGCAGTTGCTCGTACCAGTGGCCGACCACATACTCCGGGATGATCACGGACACGGCGTCGCGCGGTGACTCCCGGCGCAGCCCCTTCACGTACTCGATCACCGGCCGGGTGATCTCCCGGTACGGCGAGTCGAGCACCTTCAGCGGGACGGTGATCCCCCGCCGCTCCCACTCCTCCTGCAGCGCCTTCGTCTCCGCCGGATCGACGTTGACGCTGAGCGCCTCCAGCGTGTCGGAGCGCATCAGTTTCGCGTACGCGAGCGCGCGCAGGGTGGGCCGGTGGATCTTCGAGATCAGGACGACGGAGTGCACCCGCGACGGCCGTACGCTGTCGTCGCTCGGGCCCTCCGGGGCAGCGATCTCCGCGGAGACCCGGTCGTAGTGCTTACGGATCGCCGTCATCACCGCGTAGAAGATCACCATGCCGAGCAGCGCCACCCAGGCGCCGTGCGTGAACTTCGTACCGAGTACGACGACCAGCACCAGCCCGGTGAAGAAGGCGCCGAAGGTGTTGATGGCGCGGGAGCGGACCATGCGCCGGCGCTTCACCTGGTCCTTCTCCGTGGCCAGGTGGCGGTTCCAGTGCCGGACCATGCCGGTCTGGCTGAGCGTGAACGACACGAACACGCCGACGATGTACAGCTGGATGAGGCGGGTCGAGTCCGCCCCGTAGATCCACACCAGCAGGATGGCGGCGCCGGCGAGCAGCACGATGCCGTTGGAGAAGGCGAGCCGGTCGCCGCGCGTGTGCAGCTGGCGCGGGAGGTAGCGGTCCTGCGCGAGGATCGAGCCGAGCAGCGGGAAGCCGTTGTACGCGGTGTTGGCGGCCAGGAAGAGCACCAGGGCGGTGGCGGCGGCGAGCAGGATGAAGAAGAAGCTGCCGTCACCGAACACGGCCTCGGCGACCTGTGAGATCACCGGGTTCTGGACGTAGCCGGAGCCGACCTCGACGCCCTTGTCCAGCAGGTCGTGCGCGGGGTTCTCGGCCATGCGCACCTTGGTGGTCATGGCCAGCACGATGATCCCGCAGAACATGGTGACGGCGAGGAGACCCATCGCCGCGAGCGTGGTCGCCGCGTTCTTGGACTTGGGCTTGCGGAAGGCCGGCACACCGTTGGAGATGGCCTCGACGCCGGTGAGCGCGGCACAGCCGGAGGAGAAGGCGCGCAGCAGCAGGAACACGAGTGCGAACCCGGCGAGGCCCTGGTGTTCGGCCTTGATCTCGTAGCCGGCCGTCGGCGCGCGCATGGTCTCGTCCAGCACCAGCCCGCGGAACGCGCCCCACGCGATCATGATGAAGACGCCCGCGACGAACACGTACGTCGGAATCGCGAACAGCTTCCCGGACTCCTTGACGCCCCGCAGGTTCATCAGCGTGAGCAGCACGATGACGGCGATCGCGCAGAGCACCTTGTGCTCGACGACGAAGGGGATCGCGGAGCCGAGGTTCTCGATGCCCGAGGAGATCGACACGGCGACGGTGAGGACGTAGTCGACCAGCAGCGCGCTGGCGACCGTGAGGCCGGCCTTGGGGCCGAGGTTGGTGTTCGCCACCTCGTAGTCGCCGCCGCCGCTCGGGTACGCGTGCACGTTCTGCCGGTAGGAGGCGACCACGGTGAACATCAGTACGACGACAGCGAGTGCGATCCACGGGCTGAAGTGGTACGCCGACACGCCCGCGATCGACAGGACCAGCAGCACTTCCCCGGGAGCGTAGGCAACGGAGGAGAGCGGGTCGGAGGCGAAGACGGGGAGAGCGATGCGCTTCGGCAGGAGCGTTTCGCCGAGCCGATCACTGCGCAGTGCGCGCCCGATCAGGATCCGTTTGGGCACGTCGGTCAGTTTGGACACGGAGAGGATCGTAAGCTCCCCGCCTTGTTCTGGGCACATCCGGGTGAAATCCCGGCGGTCCGCCGAGTGAAATCCCGACATCCGAGACAGGCAAACACCCCCGGGACCACGTCTTCATGGCTATATGACGAAAACACAGCACACCTTATGCACCTTTTACCCCTTTACCTGCTAGCCCCCCCAGCCCTCTCCATGCCTTCCGGGAGCCCCCATGCCCCATCTCGCCGCGGAGCTGATCGGCGCCGGCGCCGCACTCGTCGTCCTCGCCCTGCTCACCCTGGCCAGTGTCCGCAGCATCAGCCGCAGGTAAGGGGGTGCCCTCCAGCGACCGTGCGTGTGTAGCTTGGGCGGGGGTCTGAGACCCTGTTCAAGCCAAGTCGACTACGGCAGGCCTTGACATCGGATCGGAAGGACGGTCGTGCACATCGTCATCATGGGCTGCGGCAGAGTGGGTTCCGCTCTCGCCCAGACCCTGGAGCAACAGGGGCACACGGTCGCCGTGATCGATCAGGACCCCACCGCCTTCCGACGACTGGGCTCCGGGTTCGGCGGCCGGCGCGTCACCGGGGTCGGCTTCGACCAGGACACCCTGCGCGAGGCGGGCATCGAGGAGGCAGGCGCTTTCGCCGCCGTCTCCAGCGGTGACAACTCGAACATCATCGCCGCCCGGGTGGCCCGCGAGATGTTCGGCATCGAGAACGTCGCGGCCCGTATCTACGACCCCCGCCGTGCCGAGGTCTACCAGCGCCTCGGCATCCCGACCGTCGCCACCGTCCGCTGGACGGCCGACCAGATGCTGCGCAGGCTGCTGCCGTCCGGTGCGGAGCCGCTGTGGCGCGATCCCACCGGCGGTGTCCAGCTCGCCGAGGTGCACGCGTCGTCGGCCTGGGTGGGCCACAAGATCAGCAAGATGCAGGACGAGACCGGCGTGCGTGTCGCCTTCCTCACCCGCCTGGGCGAGGCGGTCCTGCCCTCCTCGCAGACGGTGCTGCAGGAGGGCGACCTGGTGCACGTGATGATGCGTACGGACGACGTCGAGAAGGTCGAGGCGTCCTTCGCCGAAGGCCCCGAAGAGGAGGCCGGTCACTGATGAGGGTCGCCATTGCCGGTGCCGGTGCCGTCGGCCGCTCGATCGCGGGCGAGCTGCTGGAGAACGGCCACGAGATCCTGCTGATCGACAAGGCCCCGACGGCCATCTCGGTCGAACGGGTCCCCCAGGCGGAGTGGCTGCTGGCCGACGCCTGCGAGATCACCTCGCTGGACGAGGCCGCGCTGCAGCGCTGCAACGTGGTGATCGCCGCGACGGGCGACGACAAGGTGAACCTGGTCGTCTCCCTGCTGGCGAAGACGGAGTACGGCGTCCCGCGCGTCGTCGCCCGCGTCAACAACCCCAAGAACGAGTGGCTGTTCAACGAGGCCTGGGGCGTCGACGTGGCGGTCTCCACCCCCCGGCTGATGTCGGCCCTGGTCGAGGAAGCGGTGAGCGTGGGCGACCTGGTCCGCCTCCTCCGCTTCAGCCACGGCGACGCCAACCTGGTCGAACTGACCCTCCCCCCGGAGTCGGCCCTGGCCGGCACCCAGGTCGGCGACGTGGAGTGGCCGGAGGACACGTCCCTGGTGACGATCATCCGCGGCACCCGAGTCCTGACCCCGTCCCGCGAGGACTCCCTGGAAGCGGGAGACGAACTCCTGTTCGTAGCCGCCCAGGCAAGGGAGGAGCAGTTGGAGGACCTGCTGTCGGTCCGGAAGGACTGACGGGGGTATTCATTTCAGCCCGTCCGGCGTTTGAGGACGAGGCCGTTCAGGCCGAAGGGGGTCCAGGGGGCAGAGCCCCCTGGCGGGGTCGAAGGGGCGGAGCCCCTGGGGATGGGACGGGTAGGGGCGGCGGGGGCGAAAACAGTCCACGCCAACCCCACACCCCTACTCAGAAGAAGCCGCGGCCTTCCGCCGCTCCTCCTCCGCCCGCTCCTCCGCCTCCATCTCAGCGAACACATCAATAGGCGCGGGCGCCTTCGCCAGGAACACCCACGTGAGCCACACGGCCAACAGGAACGGCGGAATCTTCAACGCCACCAGCACCCACCCGAGCGACGCCGTGTCCGCCCACCAGTACAGCGGGAAGAGAATCGCGCACTTGGCGAGCAGAATCAGCCCCCAGGCCCAACTGGCCTTCGCATAGGCCTTCTTGCGCCCCGGGTTACGCGTACGCCAGGAGAGGTTCTCCTTGAACACCGGCCCGAGGATCAGCCCGAGCAGCGGCACACCGGCCAGCGTCGTGATGATGTACGCCAGCGCCAGCCCCAGCGTGTAGAGCATGCCGGGCAGATAGAAGTCCTTCGCATTGCCCGTCATCATCGCGAAGACGACACCGAAGGCGACCCCGAACACCCCGCTGAAGGCGTGCTTGACGGTGTCCTTCATGACGAGGCGCACCACGACCATCAGCACCGAGACGGCGAGGGCCGCGATGGCCGACGCGTGCAGGTCCTTCTTGATCGTGTAGATCGTGACGAAGAGCAGCCCCGGCAGGACCGTCTCGATCATGCCCCGCAGACCGCCGAACGCCTCGAAGAGCGCGGCCTCGGTCACCGCCCTGGAATCGTGCTGGGCGTCTTCGGTCGGCTTGTCGAGCGACGTCACCGGCTACTCCCGTCCGAGGGGTCTCAGTTCGTATTTCGGATTGAACAGCACACGGCGGCCCCGGCTCATCGAGATCCGGCCCGACGCGATCAGCTTGCGTCCCGGCTCTATCCCGACGATGGAGCGTCTGCCGAGCCACACCACGTCCAGCGCGGCCGAGCCGTCGAACAGCTCGGCCTCCAGGGCCGGAACCCCCGCCCTCGGCCGTAGCGTGACCGTGCGCAAGGTACCAGTAACCGTCACTATCTGTCGGTCGTGGCAGTCACCGATACGCGTACAGCCCGCGGTCTCGGTGTCCTCGCGCAGCTCCTCGGACTCCAGGTCCTCCTGCGACGAGGAGAGCCGGTCGAGCATGCGCCGAAACCGGCCCGTCGGCTTCTCGGAACGAGGAACAGCACTCATACCTGAAGCGTACCGGCGCCCACTGACACCGACGTACCCCCGTGACCTACCGCTCGAACCGATACCCCATCCCCGGCTCCGTGATGAAGTGCTTCGGATGCGAGGGATCCGTCTCCAGCTTGCGCCGCAGCTGCGCCATGTACACGCGCAGATAGTTGGTCTCCGTCCCGTACGACGGCCCCCACACCTCCTGGAGCAGCTGCTTCTGGCTGACCAGCCGGCCCGTGTTGCGCACGAGCACCTCCAGCAGATGCCACTCCGTGGGGGTCAGCCGTACGTCGCGCCCGCCGCGGTGGACCTTCTTCGCGGCGAGGTCGACGGTGAACTCGTCGGTCTCCACCATGACGTCGTCCTCTGCGCTCCCGGTGGGCTCGGCCCGGCGGACGGCGGCCCGCAGCCGGGCCAGCAGTTCGTCCATGCCGAAGGGCTTGGTGACGTAGTCGTCGGCGCCCGCGTCGAGCGCCTCGACCTTCTCGTCGGACGTGTGCCGGGCCGACAGCACCAGGATGGGCACCCGGGTCCATCCTCGGAGCCCCTTGATCACCTCGACGCCGTCCATGTCAGGCAGCCCCAGGTCGAGCACCACCACGTCGGGATGGCGGGCGGCGGCCAGTTCGAGGGCGGTGGCACCGTCGTGGGCCGCGTCGACCTCGTACTTGCGTGCCTTGAGGTTGATCACGAGCGCGCGCACGATCTGCGGCTCGTCGTCGACCACCAGCACCCGGGTCATGAAACCTGCCTTTCCGCCTGCACTTCTGTTCCCACTGCCACGGCCCCCGTCACTCCACCACGCCGCAGAGACTCACCACCCGCGCCGACACCCACCCCTGCAGCCCGCACCGTGAGCACCATGCTCAGCCCGCCCCCAGGCGTGTCCTCGGCCTGGAGTGTGCCGCCCATCGCCTCGGCGAACCCCCGGGCCACCGCCAGGCCCAGTCCGACCCCGGCCCCGCGCGGAGCGTCACCGTACCGCTGGAAGGGCTCGAAGATGCGGTCCTTCGCCTCGTCCGGCACGCCCGGCCCGCGGTCCACCACCCGCACCTCCACCCGGTCGGCGATGGCACTGGCGGCCACCAGCACCGTCTCCCCGTCCGGGCTGTACTTGACGGCGTTCTCGACCAGGTTGGCCACCGACCGCTCCAGCAGCCCGGGGTCGACGGCGACCATGGGCAGCGTCTCGGGAATGTCCAGCTCGACGCTGTCCTCGGGTACGCCCCCCAGCGCCATCGGCACCACCTCGTCGAGGTCGATCTCCCTGATCAGCGGGGTGACGGTACCGGTCTGGAGCCGGGACATGTCCAGCAGGTTGCCCACCAGGTGGTCGAGCCGGTCGGCGCCGTCCTCAATGCCGGCCAGCAGTTCGGCCCGGTCCTCCTCGGACCACTCCACGTCGTCCGACCGCAGCGACGTGACCGCCGCCTTGATCCCGGCCAGTGGCGTACGGAGGTCATGGCTGACGGCGGCGAGCAGCGCCGTGCGGATCCGGTTGCCCTCGGCGAGGGTACGGGCCTGGTCGGCCTGGGACTGGAGGCGCCGGCGGTCGAGGACCACGGCCGCCTGGGCGGCGAACGCGGCCAGCACGCGCCGGTCGGCGGCGGGCAGTACCCGGCCGGACAGCGCGAGCGCCATGTGGTCGCCGACCGGCATGTCCACGTCCGCGTCCTCCGGCCGTTCCACGGCCTTCCGGGTGCCGACGCTGCCCGCGCAGGTCCAGGGATCGACATCGCCCGCCCGCTCCAGCAGCGCCACGGACTCCATCCCGAAGGTCTCCCGGACCCGTTCGAGGAGCGCCTCCAGGCTGGTCTCGCCGCGCAGGACGCTGCCCGCGAGGAAGGAGAGGATCTCCGACTCGGCCCGCAGCCGGGCCGCCTGATGCGTACGCCGGGCCGCCAGATCCACCACCGACGCCACGGCCACGGCGACCCCGAAGAAGATCACGAGGGCGACGATGTTCTTCGGGTCGGCGATGGTCAGCCGGTGGTACGGCGGCGTGTAGTAGTAGTTCAGCAGCATGGAGCCGAAGGCCGCCGAGGCGAGCGCCGGGTAGAGGCCGCCGAGCAGGGCCGCCGCCACCGTGAGCGCCAGGAACAGCAGCATGTCGTTGGCGAGGCCGAGATCGACGGCGTTCAGCAGCAGCGCGAGGCCCAGCGGACCGGCCACGCCGACCACCCAGCCCCAGATGATCCGCGCCCGCCCGAGCCGGGCCCCCCGGGCCACGGGCAGCCCGCGCCCCTTGCCCGCCTCGTCATGGGTGATCAGGTGGACGTCGAGGTCGGGCCCCGACTCCCGGGCCACGGTCGCGCCGACCCCGGGCCCGAAGACGTACTGCCAGGTCTTGCGCCGGGAGACGCCCAGCACGATCTGGGTGGCGTTCACGCCTCGCGCGAAGTCCAGCAGCGCCACCGGGACGTCGTCCCCGACCACATGGTGAAAGGTTCCGCCAAGATCCTCGACCAGGGTCCGCTGGACGGTCAGCTCCTTCGGGGAGGCGTTGGTCAGGCCGTCGCTGCGCGCGATGTAGACGGCCATGACCTCGCCGCCGGCGCCCTTCTCCGCGAGCCGCGCGGCCCGCCGGATCAACGTACGGCCCTCGGGTCCGCCGGTCAGTCCGACCACGATCCGTTCCCGCGAACCCCAGATCCTGGAGACCTGGTGCTCACTGCGGTACTCGGTCAGGTACTCGTCGACCCGGTCGGCCACCCACAGCAGCGCCAGCTCCCGCAGCGCGGTCAGGTTCCCCGGGCGGAAGTAGTTGGAGAGTGCCGCGTCGACCTTGTCGGACTTGTAGATGTTGCCGTGGGCCATCCGCCGACGCAGCGCCTGCGGGGACATGTCGACCAACTCGATCTGATCCGCACGCCGGACCACTTCGTCGGGAACGGTCTCCTGTTGACGTACACCAGTGATCGACTCAACCACATCACCCAACGACTCAAGATGTTGAATGTTGACAGTCGATATCACGTCGATACCGGCGGCCAGCAGCTCCTCGACGTCCTGCCAGCGCTTGGTGTTGCGCGAGCCCGGGATATTGGTGTGCGGCAGTTCGTCCACCAGGGCGACCTGCGGCCGGCGGGCGAGCACGGCATCCACGTCCATCTCGGTGAACACGGATCCGCGGTAGTCCAACTCCTTGCGCGGGATCTGCTCCAGCCCGTGGAGCATGACCTCCGTACGCGGCCGGCTGTGGTGCTCCACGAAGGCCACCACGCAGTCCGTTCCCCGCTCGACACGGCGGTGCGCCTCGGAGAGCATCGCGTACGTCTTGCCGACGCCCGGTGCCGCACCGAGATAGATCCGAAGCTTGCCGCGTCCCATGGCCTCATTGTCTTCCCGCGCCCGCTGTGTACGCAGCGTCGACCCTACGTCCAACAATGTCGACAAATGGGACGAGAAGCAGACCGAAGTACGCCTTTGACGCAACCCTGACGCGCCCACAAACAAGCCGCGCCCCTGTTTCGGGGCGAAGCCCGAAACAGGGGCGCGGGGAACTGCGCGACCAGCCCCCACCGGGCCGGCAGCAAACAACCGACCTAGCGAACCTCAGTAATCTCCGGCCCACGCTGCAGCTGACCCATGCCACCGGAGAAGCGGGACCCGGCCTGCTCCTCCTGCTGAACACCCTCAGGCACCATCTGCGCGTCGTTCGGCAGCTTCAGCACGATCGGGTCGCGAGGCGCCATCGGCCCCTCGCCACGGACGACGACCGTGTCCCGGAAGATCTGCTCCAGCAGCCCGGCCGCCTGCGGCTGCACCGCGCCCTGCCCGGAGATGACACCCCGCAGGAACCACCGCGGACCGTCCACACCGACGAACCGCACGACCTGGAAACCGCCCGTGCCGTCCGGCAGTTGCACCGGAACCTGCGCGCGCAGCTCCCAGCCCAGCGGCCCCTCGACCTCGTCGACGATGCCACCCTGCTGGGTGATGCCGGAGGCGATCTCCTCGCGCACCTCGCCCCAGATGCCCTCGCGCTTGGGCGCGGCGAAGGCCTGGAGCTGTACGGCGCTGTCGCGCAGCACGACGGTCGCCGCGACGATCGCGTCGCCCGCGACCTCGACCCGAAGTTCCATGCCGTCGACTCCGGGCACGAACAGTCCGCCCAGGTCCACCCGGCCCTCGCCGGGCTCGCGGACCTCGGTGTCGTCCCAGGGCCCGTCGGGACGCGGCTCCGGCTCCAGCCGGACGCGTCCACGTCCGCCTGCGGCTTCCTCGTCCGCCTCAGTGCCGCTGTCGACGACCTGCTCGGCCTCGCCGGCCGCGTCCTCGGCGGCACCCTTCTTCTTGCGACGTCCGAACACGTCACTGTCCTTCCCGGTCGGATACGACCGAAGCGTATCGATTCCCACCCGTTGTGCCGCCCACTGCGGCCTGACCGCTGTGACCGCTCGCACCGCCCACCGAGGCGTGACCTCCGGTGGACCCGAAGCCCCCCTCGGCCCGCGCCGAGCCGGGAAGTTCCGCGACCTCCCGGAAGCGGACCTTCTCGACCTGCTGGACGACCAGTTGGGCAATCCTGTCGAAGCGCTCGAATCGCACGGGTTCGTGCGGGTCGAGATTCACCACGATCACCTTGATCTCCCCACGGTACCCGGCATCAACCGTCCCTGGGGCATTCACCAGAGCGACACCGCAGCGGGCGGCGAGCCCCGAACGGGGGTGCACGAAGGCCGCGTACCCGTCCGGGAGTGCGATGGACACCCCGGTGGGCAGAACGGCCCGTTCGCCCGGCTTCAGTTCGCACTCCCGCGTCGTCCGCAGATCGGCGCCGGCGTCGCCGGGCTGTGCGTACGACGGAAGCGGTACGTCCGGGTCGACGCGGCGGATGAGGACGTCCAGGGGCTCACGGCCCATGGGTGCGGGGCTCACGGGTTCACCTCGAATGCGCGGGCGCGCCGGACCTGGTCCGGGTCGCTCATGGCCGCCTGGATCTCCTCCGGGCGGCCGTTGTCGATGAAGTGCTCGACCTTGACCTCGATGAAGAGGGCCTCGGCGCGCACCGCGACGGGCCCGTCGGGGCCGCCGATGCGTCCGGTGGCGGTCGAGTAGATCTTCCGCCGGGCCACTGCGGTGACCTCGGCCTCCAGATGCAGCAGGGTGCCGACGGGCACGGGCCGGACGAACTCGGTCTCCAGCTTTCCGGTCACCGCGATGGTGCGCAGCAGCCAGTTCAGCGAGCCGAGCGTCTCGTCCAGCGCGCTGGCGAGCACGCCGCCGTGGGCGAGACCGGGGGCGCCCTGGTGGGCCTCCCGCACGGTGAACTCGGCTGTGACGGTGACCCCGTCGCCTGCCCGCGCGGCGAGGTGCAGGCCATGGGCCTGTTCGCTGCCACATCCGAAACAGTGTTCGTAGTGGGCACCGAGCAGCTGTCCGGGCGCGGGCGCATCGGGGTGCCGCACGGGCGCCACGGCGTCGGCGGGGGGCTTCAGAGCTGCGGATGTACCACTCACAGCCGCAGACCTTACCCGCGAGTCGGCCGTCGACCGACACCATGCCAAGCTTGGCTCCATGCAGCTTTCGGCCTCCCCGTACGAAGAACGCCTCACGGCCCCCCGCTCCTGGTGGCTGATCTCCTTCCTGGTCGGCGTCTCCTTCGCCCTGATCCTGCTCCCGTTCGGCACGCTGCCCCTGCTCGGCGGCCTGGTGGGCGGTACGGCGGCGGCCGCGGTGGCGGCGAGTTCGTACGGCTCGATCCGCATCCGGATCGTGGGCGACGCGTTGATCGCGGGCGAGGCGAAGATCCCGGTGGCGGCCCTGGGCGAGACGGAGATCCTGGACGCGGAGGAGGCCCGCGCCTGGCGCACGTACAAGGCCGACACCCGCGCCTTCATGCTCCTGCGCTCCTACATCCCCACGGCGCTGCGCGTCCAGGTCACGGACCCCGCGGACCCCACCCCGTACCTGTATCTGTCGACGCGGGAGCCCGAGCAGCTGGTGGCGGCGCTGGAATCGGCGCGGGCGGCCGTCGCGCGCGACGCCGGCTGAACCGATCGGCAAATTCTCCTTCGACGGCGGGCAAAGACTTGCCCGCCGCTTCCGTACCCGGGGTGCCCGAGGCCCTGTGGGCCGCTACTTCCCGAGTTCCTTCGGCTCGTTCGCGATGTCCAGTGCGTCGGTGGGCGGCGGCAGCGGGGGCAGTTCGGGGAGCTGGTCCCAGGGGACCTGGAACCTGCGCAGGTCCTTGCGGACGTGGCCTGCGAGCTTTCTGGTGTCGCGCCGGTTCATGACCGCGCCGACGGCCGCGCCCACCATGAACGGGATCAGGTTGGGCAGGTCCCGGACCATCCGCTTCATGATCTGCTGGCGGAGTTCGCGCTTCATCTGGCCCCCGAGGGCCGAGTTGAACGTCGCCGGCTTGGTCACGTCGATGCCGCGCTCGCCCGACCACGAGTTCAGGTACGCGGTACTGCGCTGCTTCAGATTGCCCGGTGGCCGTACGCCGTAGACCTCGTGCAGCTCGGCGATCATCTTCAGCTCGATCGCGGCCACACCGGTGATCTCGGCGGCCAGCTCGGTCGGCATGGCCGGTGGCACCGGCAGCATGGCCGCGGCCCCGATGCCCGCGCCCACGGTCGCCGTCGCGCTCGCGGCGCCCGCGACGAGTTTGTCCGCGATCTCCTCGGGCCCGAGGCCCGGGAACTGTCTGCGGAGGGTGGCGAGGTCGCGTACGGGGATACGCGGGGCGTTCTCGATGATCCGGTCGGTGAGGTACGCCAGGCTCGCCTTCGCCCGGCTGCCGCCCTTGCGGACGCCTTCACTGGCCTTCTGCCGGATCGCGGCCGTCCGTCGCCCGGCGACGGGGACGGAAGGCTCGGCCGGCACCGGGAGGTCATCCCCGTGGTCGGCCGGCCTGTCGGCCGGTTCGAGCGAGGCCGATCCTGTACCGGATGAGCCTCGCTCGTCGTCACGAGCACCGTGAGGGCCGTTCTGCGGCCCCTGGTCCGCTCCCCGCGAAGGGAAGCGGCGCTTCCAAGGAGGGGTCGAGCCAGTCACGGCCGACCCGCCCTCAGTCGCAGTCGCGGCAGATCGGCTGACCGTTCTTCTCGCGGGCCAGCTGGCTGCGGTGGTGCACCAGGAAGCAGGTCATGCAAGTGAACTCGTCCTGCTGCTTGGGCAGCACCCGGACGGCCAACTCTTCGTTCGAGAGGTCCGCTCCGGGCAGTTCGAGGCCTTCTGCTGCCTCGAACTCGTCGACGTCCACGGCGGAAGTCGACTTGTCGTTCCTCCTGGCCTTCAGTTCTTCAAGGCTGTCCGAGTCGACGTCGTCGTCGGTCTTGCGTGGGGTGTCGTAATCCGTTGCCATGTCGCGCTCTCCCCCTCTGGGTGTCTGCGGTGTCTCAGCGCAGGTAACGCGTGAGAGGCCGGACTTGTGCCCGACCTGAGGCGGAGATTTTGCCTCACATCAAGGTCTGTTACTCAATCGACACCCAACCGACCCCCTCAAGTGAGATCGGCATGGATGGCGATGCGGACCGTACACGGTCCGAATACCGCACTTCAAAGGCGCCCCACCGTGTACTTCCCGTGATCAAGACCCCCGAAAACCCGGATTATCCGGGCCTTACGGCAGGTCGCATGATCACGGACAGTAGATGGCCGGAAATTCGCGCCTGTGATCGATCACACACGAGGCCGCCGGGAAGGTGCCCCGGAAATTCCGCGCAAAGCGAACATCCTCGCGTGTCGGCGACATGATCTCAGATAGGAAGGGCGACTCGCATCACGAGACCACCCCCCTCACGCGGCGTGGCCGAGATATGGCCGCCGTGAGCGCGCGCCACAGAGCGCGCGATCGACAGTCCGAGGCCCACACCCTTGTCACTGCCCGTTCGCTCCGTACGCAGCCGCCTGAAGGGCTCGAAGAGGTTGTCCACCTCGTACGCCGGGACCACAGGACCCGTGTTCGAGACGACCAGCACCGCCTGCCCGTGCTGGACCACGGTGTTCACCTCGACCCAGCCGTCCTCCGGCACGTTGTACCGCACCGCGTTCTGTACGAGGTTCAGCGCGATCCGCTCCAGCAGTACGCCGTTGCCCTGGACGACCACGGGATCGCGCTGTCCGCGAAACTCGACCCCCTTGGCCTCGGCCTCGGCATGCGTCTGGTCGACGGCCTGCGAGGCGACCTCGGCCAGGTCGACCGGTTTCCGCTCGACGATCTGGTTGTCGCTGCGGGCCAGCAGCAGCAGCCCCTCGACGAGCTGCTCACTGCGCTCGTTGGTCGCCAGCAGCGTCTTGCCGAGCTGCTGGAGTTCCGGTGGCGCCGCCGGATCGGACAGGTGCACCTCAAGGAGCGTGCGGTTGATCGCCAGCGGCGTTCTCAGCTCGTGCGACGCGTTGCCGACGAACCTCTGCTGGGCCGTGAACGCCCGCTGGAGGCGCTCCAGCATGTCGTCCAGGGTGTCCGCCAGCTCCTTCAGCTCGTCGTCGGGACCGTCCAGCTCGATCCGGCGGGACAGGTCCGAGCCGGCCACCGCGCGGGCGGTACGGGTGATCCGGCCGAGCGGGGTCAGGACCCGGCCGGCCATGGCGTAGCCGAACGCGAAGGCGATCACGGCGAGACCCAGCAGCGTGAGCAGCGAGCGGCTGAGCAGGCTGTCCAGGGCGTGCTGGCGCAGGGTGTCACTGCACGCCTTGAGCGCGGCGTTGCGCTGGTTGTCGGTGGTCGCGCTGTCCAGCACCGGGCAGGTGTCACTGGTGATCCGGGTGACGGTGCCCTCGATCTGGAACGACTGGTTGCTGCCCTCACGGATGGCCTGGGCGGCCAGCAGATAGATGATCGACAGCAGCAGGATGCCGGCGATCAGGAACATGCCGCCGTAGAGCAGCGTCAGGCGTATGCGGATGGTCGGGCGGAGCCATGGCAGCGGCAGCTGCTGGGGCTTCCTCGGGTCCCAGGTGGGCTTCGGTGGCGCCTTCGGGGGAGCGGGTGTCGTGGCCATCGAATCCTCAGATCCGGTAACCGGAGCCCGGCACGGTGACGATCACGGGAGGCTCGCCCAGCTTGCGCCGCAGGGTCATCACGGTCACGCGTACGACGTTGGTGAACGGGTCGGTGTTCTCGTCCCAGGCCTTCTCCAGGAGCTGCTCGGCGGAGACGACCGCGCCCTCGCTGCGCAGCAGCACCTCCAGGACGGCGAACTCCTTCGGCGCGAGCTGGACCTCCTTGCCGTCGCGGAAGACCTCGCGGCGGTTCGGGTCGAGCTTGATCCCGGCGCGCTCCAGGACGGGCGGCAGCGGCAGGCTCGTACGCCGGCCGAGGGCACGCACGCGTGCCGTCAGCTCGCTGAAGGCGAAGGGCTTGGGGAGGTAGTCGTCCGCGCCGATCTCCAGTCCCTCGACCCGGTCGCTGACGTCTCCGGAAGCCGTGAGCATCAACACGCGTGTGGGCATGCCGAGTTCGACGATCTTGCGGCAGACGTCGTCGCCGTGCACCAGCGGGAGGTCACGGTCGAGGACGACCACGTCGTAGTCGTTGACGCCGATGCGCTCCAGGGCCGCCGCACCGTCGTACACGACGTCGACGGCCATGGCCTCCCGGCGCAGTCCGGTGGCCACCGCATCGGCGAGCAGTTGCTCGTCCTCGACGACGAGTACGCGCACGTCGTTTGTCCTTCCTCGGGGTCGCCCGCGGGCCCGGTCGGCACGTTGGCGGAATCTTTTCGTGTGGTCAGGCCTCCATCCTGCCGCTTTCGCCCGTAAACCGGTTGTAAGAGGGCTCAGGACGATCACCGCAGGACACCTTCCCGGCCGCCCCTGGCCGCTTCCGCCGACGGCGGAGGGAAGAATTTTTGGCGGGTTGGGGTTTCCCCGGAACGGAGCGGGGGGAGGACGGCTTTACACCCCGCGATCACGCTCTGCGTGTGCCATGACACCTAGTGGCACAACGGACCGCTTTCCGCAGAGCGGGCGTGGGTGTCCGGCACCGTCGCCGCCCGGCAGGGCAGCGCTGGGCACCCAGTTGGAGACGTGATCGCCCCTTCCGAACGGCACACCCCCGTGCCATCGACCCACGACCCAGGACGAGGGGGCGCAGCATGGACGCATTCACCGCAGGACTTCTGCAGCGCATAAGGGCGACCGAGACCGACCTCACGCGGGCTCGCGACGAGGGCGACGACTTCCTCGTTGAGGTGGAACAGGCCGAACTCGACGACCTGCGCCGCCTCGCCGCCGAACACGGTGTGGAGGTCGGCGCGACGAGCGTCTGACGTGGTGCGTACGCACCACGCGGCACAACAGCGGAACCCCGGCGAATCCAGCGCCGGGGTTCTGCTGTGTCCGGCCCCTGCCTCCCTTCTTGGCTCTCGCCACCACCGAGCCACGGCATGAGCCCACCAAGTGCCACTGTCCCCAGGCCACCGGCCGCGAGAGAGCCGCAGGGGCGCGCCGGTGTCGAGAGTTCGAGCGCGCGGAGGCCCGAAGGGTCGAGCACGGTCGGGCTCTCGACACCGGCTGTAGCGCCCCGGAGGCGAAAGAGCCAAAAAAGGAGGGTCAGTCGTGCCAGGCGCCGAAGGTCTCCAGGTGGTGCTGGAGGGGTTCGAAAACGCCTGGGGTGCCCGCGACCGTCAGATCGCGTGACGGGCGTTCTCCGGGGCGTCCACCGGTCAGGGCGCCCGCCTCCCGGGCGATCAGGTCGCCCGCCGCCACGTCCCAGGCGTTGAGGCCGCGCTCGTAGTAGCCGTCCAGGCGGCCCGCCGCCAGATCGCAGAGGTCCACCGCCGCCGAACCGCCGCGCCGGATGTCGCGCAGCAGCGGGATCAGCTGCCTCGCCACCTCGGCCTGGTGGGCCTTGACCTCGGCGACGTAGTTGAAGCCCGTCGACACCAGGGCCTGGTCCAGGGGCGGGGCCGGGCGGACGGTGAGCCGGCGCTCGCCCTCCCAGGCTCCGGTGGCCCAGGCTCCCCCGCCGAGCACCGCGTGGAACGTCTCGCCGCGCATCGGCGCCGCGACCACGCCGACGATCCGCTCGCCGTCCCGCTCGGCCGCGATGGAGACGGACCAAGTGGGCAGTCCGTACAGGTAGTTGACCGTGCCGTCGAGCGGGTCGATGACCCAGCGGATGCCGCTGCTGCCCTCGCTGGAGGCGCCCTCCTCGCCGAGGAAGCCGTCGTCCGGGCGGTGGTCGGAGATCACGTCGGTGATCAGCTTCTCCGCCGCGATGTCCATCTCCGTGACGACATCGATGGGGCTGGACTTGGTGGCGGCGACCGCGAGGTCGGCCGGCCTGCCGTCCCGCAGCAGCTCTCCCGCGCGGCGGGCGGCCTCCTGGGCGAGCCGGAGCAGTTCGGGCAGCAGGGGGTCGGTCACTGGGTTCCTCACGCGTACGGGCTGTCGGCGCCCGCGGCGGCGGGCCTGGGGGCACGGGACGGGCAGCAGCCCACCGGGCAGAGGTCGCGGGTCGCGCCGAGCGCGCCCAGGGCGCACGGCGTGATGTCCTGGCCGCTCTCGGTGGCGGCGCGCTCCAGGACGAGTTCGCGGACCGCGGCGGCGAAGCGCGGGTCGGCGCCCACGGTCGCGGAGCGGCGCATGGGCAGGCCCAGTTCCGCCGCCTTGTCCTTGGCCTCCGTGTCGAGGTCGTACAGGACCTCCATGTGGTCCGACACGAACCCGATGGGTGCGATCACTACGGCCGGGACGCCGGCGCCGTGCCGCTCCTCCAGGTGGTCGCAGATGTCGGGCTCCAGCCATGGGATGTGCGGGGCACCGGAGCGCGACTGGTAGACGAGCTGCCAGGGATGGTCGACGCCGGTCCGCTCGCGCACGGCGTCCGCGATCAGCCGGGCGGTGTCCAGGTGCTGCTTCACGTACGCCCCGCCGTCCCCGTGGTCCTCGACGGGCCCGGAGGTGTCGGCGGAGGCGGTCGGGATGGAGTGGGTCGAGAAGGCGAGGTGCGCGCCGTCCCTGACGTCCTCGGGGAGGTCGGCCAGGGAGGTGAGCACGCCCTCGATCATGGGTTCCAGGAAGCCCGGGTGGTTGAAGTAGTGCCGCAGCTTGTCGACCCGGGGAAGGTCGAGGCCCTCGGCCTCCAGGGCGGCCAGGGAGTCCGCGAGGTTCTCGCGGTACTGGCGGCAGCCCGAGTACGAGGCGTACGCGCTGGTGGCGAGGACGAGGATGCGGCGTCTGCCGTCCTGGACCATCTCGCGGAGGGTGTCGGTGAGGTACGGGGCCCAGTTGCGGTTGCCCCAGTAGACCGGCAGGTCGAGGCCGTGGTCCGCGAAGTCCTTGCGCAGGGCGTCCAGGAGGGCGCGGTTCTGGTCGTTGATCGGGCTGACCCCGCCGAACAGGAAGTAGTGCTGTCCGACTTCCTTGAGGCGTTCCTTGGGGATGCCCCGCCCGCGCGTCACGTTCTCCAGGAACGGAACCACGTCGTCCGGGCCCTCGGGGCCGCCGAAGGAGAGCAGGAGCAGGGCGTCGTAGGGGGTGGCGTCGAGCGCTTCTCGCATGGTTCCGATCCTGCCACCCCCCTCTGACAGCCGGGATCGTGGCCCGTCCCGACGGGTGCATCAGGGTCACCTGACCCGTAAGCTGTATCGGCTGTCTTCACGCCTTACCCACCCGCCCCTCACGCCTTACCGGTCGACCGGAGTCTCCCCGTGCCCAGCCCCTACCGCGCCCTGTTCGCCGCCCCCGGCTCCGGGCGCTTCACCGCCGCGGGGTTCCTCGGCCGGATGCCGCTGTCGATGATGGGCATCGGCGTGGTCACGATGATCTCCCAGCTCACCGGGCGGTACGGGCTCGCGGGCGCCCTCACGGCGACCATCGCCCTGGCCGCCGCGGTGGCGGGTCCGCAGGTCTCGCGACTGGTCGACCAGTACGGGCAGCGCCGCGTGCTGCGGCCCGCGACCCTCTGCGCCCTGGTGGCCTCGGCCGGGCTGCTGCTCGCCGCGCGCTTCGAGTGGCCGGACTGGGTGCTGTTCGTGTGCGGCGCCGGCATCGGCTGCGTACCGAGCGTCGGCGCGATGACCCGCGCGCGGTGGGCGGCCCTGTACCGGGACACCCCGCAGTTGCACACCGCGTACTCCTTCGAGTCCGTGGTGGACGAGGTCTGCTTCATCTTCGGGCCAATCATCTCCATCGGGCTGTCCACGGTGTGGTTCCCGGAGGCGGGGCCGCTGCTCGCCGCATGCTTCCTGGCGGCCGGTGTCTTCTGGCTGACGGCGCAGCGGGCCACCGAGCCCGAGCCGCATCCGCGCGCGCAGCACAAGGGCGGCTCGGCGCTGCGCTCCCCCGGTCTCCAGGTCCTGGTGGTCACCTTCGCGGCGACCGGGGCGATCTTCGGGGCGGTCGACGTGGTCACCGTCGCCTTCGCCGAGGAACGGGGTCATCAGGGCGCCGCGAGCGTCGTGCTGGCCCTCTACGCGGCGGGCTCCTGCACGGCGGGAGCGGTGTTCGGGCTGCTGCACCTTCCTGGAGCCCCGGAACGCCGGTGGCTGCTGGGCATATGTGCGATGGCCGTGAGTATGATCCCCCTCCTACTGGTCGGAAACTTGCCGTTTCTGGCCGTGGCGCTGTTCGTTGCGGGCCTGTCCATCGCACCCACGATGATCACGACGATGTCCCTCATCGAACAGCACGTACCACGCGCGCAACTGACCGAGGGCATGACCTGGGTGAGCACCGGGCTCGCGGTCGGCGTCGCGCTCGGCTCCTCCGTGTCCGGCTGGGTGATCGACGCCGCCGGTGCGAGCGCCGGGTACGGGGTTCCGGTGGCGTCCGGGGCCGTCGCGGTCGCGGTCGGTTTCCTCGGGTACCGCCGGCTGAGCAGGCCGGCTCCGCGTCGGGGAGGCACCGTTGAGCAGCACAGCGAGCGGCAAGAGCGGCACGTGGCGTAACTGGGCGGGCAACGTCACCGCCCGGCCCGCCCGGGAGGTCACGCCCGCTTCCGTGGAGGAACTGTCGGCGGCGGTGCGGAAGGCAGCCGCGGACGGTCTGAAGGTGAAGGCCGTCGGCACCGGGCACTCCTTCACGGCGACCGCTGCCACCGACGGGGTGTTGATCCGCCCTCAACTGTTGACCGGTATCCGCAATATTGACCGCGAGAACCTGACGGTCACGGTCGAGGCGGGCACTCCGCTCAAGAGACTCAACATGGCTCTGGCCCGCGAGGGTCTGTCGCTCACGAACATGGGCGACATCATGGAGCAGACGGTCTCGGGCGCCACCAGCACCGGCACCCACGGCACCGGCCGCGAGTCGGGCTCGATAGCCGCCCAGATCAAGGGGCTTGAGCTGGTGACGGCGGACGGTTCGGTGCTCACCTGCTCCGAGAAGGAGAATCCGGAGGTCTTCGCGGCGGCCCGGGTCGGCATCGGCGCCCTGGGGATCATCACCGCGATCACCTTCGCCGTGGAGCCGCTCTTCCTGCTCACCGCCCGCGAGGAGCCGATGACCTTCGACAAGGTCACCAGCACCTTCGACGAACTCTGGGCCGAGAACGAGCACTTCGAGTTCTACTGGTTCCCGCACACCGGCAACACCAACACCAAGCGCAACAACCGCAGCGCGGGCCCCGAGAAACCGGTCAGTCGGATCAAGGGCTGGATCGAGGACGAGTTCCTCTCCAACGGCGTCTTCCAGGCGGCCCAGTTGGTCGGCCGCACGGTGCCGGCCACGATCCCGACGATCGCGCAGATCTCCAGCAAGGCGCTGTCCGCGCGGACGTACACGGACATCCCGTACAAGGTCTACACGTCTCCTCGCCGGGTGCGCTTCGTGGAGATGGAGTACGCCGTTCCGCGCGAGGCCCTGGTGGAGACGCTGCGCGAACTCAAGGCGATGGTCGACAAGTCGGACCTGCGGGTCAGCTTCCCCGTGGAGGTGCGTACGGCCCCCGCCGACGACATCGCGCTCTCCACGGCCTCGGGCCGCGACAGCGCCTACGTGGCCGTCCACATGTTCCGGGGGACGCCCTATCAGGCGTACTTCACGGCCGCCGAGCGCATCTTCACGGCGCACGAGGGACGGCCGCACTGGGGCAAGGTGCACACGCGGGACGCCGATTACTTCGCGGGGGTCTACCCCCGTTTCGGGGAGTTCACCGCCCTGCGAGACCGGCTCGACCCCGAACGACTGTTCCAGAACGACTACTTGCGACGGGTTCTCGGCGCGTAGCGAAGCAATTGGTTCCGTTTCCGATGTTTACGTGAACTGCGTTGCGTCCGAGGTCACGGAACCGGTGGGAGATCGGCCAACTCGCACTCCCCTGCTGGAATTGGGTGGCGTGCCAATCCACGCACGTGGCCCAAATGGAGTACTGTTGCGAGCCCTGGGTCCGGTCTCCCGCCTGGGCGTCCGGGGCCTTCCAGGATCGCCAAGAGGGGGCTCGTTGCACAGGGTGACGGAGTTTGTCACTTAGCGTTGCGAATAGATAACCGTGACATAACGGCGATCTCGGGCCCGCGCCCGACACGCCGGGCAACTCGGCAAGGTTGTGGCAGGCTGCACCCGGGCAGGCCACACTCGACTAGCGGAAGCAGCGACGCACGTGACGTCGGCAGGCACCACCCGGGAGGTCCCCATGCCCGAACTGCGTGTCGTGGCCGTCTCTAACGACGGCACACGGCTGGTGCTGAAGGCTGCGGACAGCACGGAGTACACGCTTCCGATCGATGAGCGTCTGCGCGCCGCCGTTCGCGGCGACCGTCCCCGCCTCGGCCAGATCGAGATCGAGGTGGAGAGCCATCTCCGCCCCCGCGACATCCAGGCACGCATACGTGCCGGTGCGTCCGCGGAAGAAGTGGCGCAGCTCGCCGGGATTCCGGTCGACCGTGTGCGTCGCTTCGAGGGCCCCGTGCTGGCCGAACGAGCCTTCATGGCCGAGCGGGCCCGGAAGACTCCGGTCCGCCGGCCCGGTGAGAACGCCGGTCCACAGCTCGGCGAGGCCGTGCAGGAGCGGCTGACGATCCGTGGCGCCGACAAGGACACGGTCCAGTGGGACTCGTGGCGCCGCGACGACGGCACCTGGGAAGTCCTGCTGGTCTATCTGGTCGCCGGTGAACCCCACTCGGCGAGCTGGACGTACGACCCGCCCCGGCGGCTCGTCCAGGCCGTCGACGAGGAGGCCCGCTCGCTGATCGGCGAGTCGGACGACCTCTCGGCGCCCGAGCCCAGCTTCCCGTTCGTACCGCGTATCGCCCGGCTGCCGCGCGACCGCCCGCTGGACCGTCCGGCCCTGCCGGCACCGTCGCCGGAGGCCACAGAGGAGAGCGCGAGCGAGCGCGATTCGCTGACCAGCCTGCTGGAGGCGGTACCGAGCTTCCGTGGCGACATGGTCGTGCCGGAACGACCCTCCTCCACGGAAGCCCCGGAGGAACCGGCACCCGAACCCGAGGTGGAGGAGCCCCCGGCTCCCGCGGCCTCGGCGGGTTCCGCGTACGCGGACGTGCTGATGCCTCGCTCGGTCGGCGCTCACCGTGACCGGCTGGTCGGTGCGACTGACCGCCAGGCGGAGGCGGATGGGGTGCGTCCTGGGCGTAGAGCGGCGGTTCCGAGTTGGGACGAGATCGTGTTCGGTACGCGCCGCAAGAACAAGGAGTAGCGCTCCGCTGGAGGGGCCGCGAGGGGTTGTCGGTTCGCTGCGGCGCCGTCGTGGCTGGTCGCACAGTTCCCCGCGCCCCTGTCGGGGCGCTGCGCGCACCCGACCCGTCACCCGTACGGCCGTGAGGGCCGCGCCCATTGGGCGCGGCCCTCACGGCCGATGCTGCTGAGCTACTGCGGGTCCGGGCCCACCGCCACCGGGCGCGTCGGGTCGCTCGACCACTCCGACCAGGAGCCGGCGTACAGCGCTGCCGGGATGCCCGCGACCGCCAGGGCCAGGACCTCGTGGGCGCCCGAGACGCCTGAGCCGCAGTACACGCCCACCGCGGTGGTGTCCGTTGTGCCCAGGGTCTTGAAGCGGGCCGTCAGTTCGGCCGGGGGCAGGAAGCGGCCGTCGGGGCCCACGTTCTCGTTCGTGGGCGCCGAGACCGCGCCCGGAATGTGTCCGCCGACCCGGTCGATGGGCTCGACCTCGCCCCGGTAGCGCTCCCCCGCGCGCGCATCGAGCAGCAGTCCGGAGCGGGCCAGTGCGGCGGCGCCGTCCGCGTCCAGCAGTTCCACCGCTCCCGGCACCGGCGTGAAGTCGCCCTCGGCGGGCGCGGGTACGTCCGTGTCGAGCGCCCCCTCCCAGGACGGCAACCCGCCGTCAAGGACCCGCACGTCCGGGTGACCTGTCCAGCGCAGCAGCCACCACGCGCGGGCCGCCGCCCAGCCCTGTCCGCCGTCGTACACAACGACCGGGACGCCGGACGAGACACCCGCGCGGCGCATCGCTGTGCCGAACACCTCCGGGTCGGGCAGCGGGTGCCGGCCGCCCGCCCCCGACGCGGAGGCGAGTTCCCGGTCCAGGTCGACGAAGACGGCGCCGGGGAGATGTCCGGCGGCGTACGCGACGCGCCCGTCGAAGGGCGCCGCGCCGGGCATGCTCAGCTGCCAGCGGATGTCGAGCAGGACCGGCGGACGGGAACCAGCCAGCTCGTTCACTAGTTCGGGTGCGGAGATGATGGCGTTCATGGCTCCATCCTTGCGCACGGGGTGGCCGCGGCGGCCAGGTCGGGCTACTCTCCCGCCGGACAGGTTCGATCACCAGGCGTACTGGATCGGGCACATGCTGTACGACCGATGGACACCCTGCGGTAATCGCATGGAAACGGGCGGGAAACGGCGGATCGGGCACCCTCACGACGAGGACGTGCGGGGGTCGGCGCGGCCGGAGCGCGCGGTACCGCGGGTGGTGCGAGCATCGGCACGGGGCGTGCGTGCGCGCGGGATCGCGGCACGGCACGACGGACGTACGGGACGAGGCTCGCCGTACGACGGTATGCGGCAGGTCCGCCGACGCGGCGGACAGCGGAAGTGACACGGCCACCGCGAGGGGTCGAGGAGAGAGTGACGATGACCGAGGCACGGGAGTCGGCCGGCCGGAACAGCGAGGCGCACGACCGGCACGCGCCCGGCACACCCTGCTGGGTGAGTCTGATGGTGCACGGAATGGCGGCGACCCAGGACTTCTACGGGGAGCTGTTCGGCTGGGAGTTCGAACCGGGCCCCCAGCAGCTCGGCTGGTACGTCCGGGCCCGGCTGGACGGTCATGAGGTGGCCGGCATCGGCCAGCTGCCGCCGGACCGCCATCTCCCCATCGCGTGGACGCCGTACCTCGCCTCGGACGACGCGGACCTCACAGCGGAGATGGTCCGCCACTCGGGCGGCACGGTGGGCGTAGGCCCCCTGGACGCGGCCGAGGCGGGCCGGCTGGCGATCGCCTCCGACCCGATGGGAGCGGTGTTCGGCATCTGGCAGGCCGCCGCCCATCTGGGCACGGACATCACCGGCGTCCCCGGCACGCCCGCCTGGAACGAGCTGGTGACCCGTGACTCGTCGAGCGTCGCCAAGTTCTACAAGACCGTCTTCGGCTACGAGGAGGAGCCCGTGGTGTCGGCGAACTTCGACTACGTCACCCTCCACGTCGAGGGCCGACCGGTCGCCGGCATCCACGGCGTGGGCAACTCCCTGCCCCGGGACCGGGGTCCGCACTGGATGACGTACTTCGAGGTCTCCGACGCGGACGCGGCGGCCACACAGCTGGTGGACCTGGGCGGCCATGTCGTCAAGCCTCCGCACGACAGCGCACACGGGCGCGTGGCGACGGTGACGGACCCGGAGGGGGCGTTGTTCTCGCTGATCCAGAGGTGATCCGGAAGGGCCCACGGTGATCCGGAGGGGCCCGCTGACGGCCCTCTCTGGGCGGGCCCCTGCGCCGTGGGCCCTACGCCGGCCGCAGGACGCTGTGGATCGCCGCCTCGCCGGCCGCGAAGATCGAGTCCTCGCGCACCGTCGCGCCGGGACTCGGTGCGTGCATCATCGTGCCGTCGCCGACGCAGATGCCGACGTGACCGACGTGGCCCATGTCGCCGTGGAAGAAGACGAGGTCGCCGGGCCGGATGTCGGCGAGGTGGATCGCCATGCCGGCGCTCGCCTGCTCGTGCACCGCACGCGGGAGCGCGACCCCAGCGGCCTTCCAGGCGGCCTGGATGAGACCGGAGTTGTCGTAGGACCCCGGTCCCACCGCGCCCCAGACGCACGGCCTGCCGATCTGCGCACGGGCGAAGGCGACCGCCTTCGCGGCCTTCGCACCGGGCTCCAGACCGAACGCGATGCCGTTGCCGATACTCCCTCCGGCCACGGCACCCAGGAACGGGTCGGTGCCGAAGTAGGTTCCCGTGCCGTAGGACGTCTGTGCGACGTACGAGGTCTGCGCGACGTGGGGCGCCTGTGCGACGTAGGGCGCCTCCGCGACGGGGAACGGGGCGGCGGCGGGGAACGGGTCCGCCACCGGGAACGGGTCCGCGACCAGGGGGAGTTCGGTGACGAGGGCGTAGTTCCCGTCGCGGAGCGTGCCCGCGTAGAGGGGTGTGCCTTCGAGGGACGCGTCCGTGCCCGGACCTGCCGACTGGGGCAGTTGCGGCATCTCGGCCGGGAGCGGCGCGGTGCTCGTGGCGGGCGACGGGAACCAGCTGGGCTCGGCGGGCAGCGCGGTCAGGCCCCCCGGGGCTTCCTGACGCGGTGAAGGCACGGCCGACAGCGCGTTCATGGGCGCGGCGGGCAGTTCGGCGACCGGCGCGGGCGGCAGTTCGGCCCTGGGTACGGGCGACAGTTCGCGCGCGGATCCCGAGGGCAACGCGGGCATGGGTGCGGCGGTCAGCTCCGGCACGGCGCGGGCGGCCGGTTCGGCGGGAGGGCTCGCGGGACGAGCGGGGCGGGACTCGGCAGGGCGGGCCGGCCTCCTGTCGGGCGGCAGTACGGCCGGCAGGGTCGGGCCCAGTTTGGCGCGCGCCGCGTCGAACCACGGTCGGGTGACCTCGTCGAGGGCTGGGTCCGAGCGCCTGCGCGCGGTGTCGGGCGTCGGGTTGACGCGCCTGCGCATGCCGACCTTCATCGCGCGGGTGGCGTTGAAGGTCCCGGAGGCGCTTTCGGCCTGGTCGTAGAGGCTGTTGATCCGCTGCTGGACCTCCTCACGGCTCGGCCCATCATTACGGGATCGTTCCGGCGCCATGCGGGACGAGCTCCTTCCGTGTTCCACCCCCGAGTCAACTGTCTGCTTCGAACAGCGACTTGGGAAGAAGTCGTACGGAGGTCAACTTAGCCAACTTGTGCGGTTCAAGTGAAGGTTGAAGCGCGAAATGTCCGATACGTAATTGTGACCTTCGTCGTATCGGGGGTGGCTCGGGGTTCAGGCGGAACGTTCGGGGAAGGCGCGACGGGCCGAGAAGCGGCAGGTGACCGGGCGCCGGAACCGACGGACCGGAGCGGCCTGTTGGAGCGGCGACGATCAGGCAGAGCCGACCGGCAGGACGTCCGGGGAGAGCGCGCCGGCATGCGCGGAGGCGCTCGTCATACGGCGACGGTGGTGGCGTCGGCACAACACCTCGTAGCCGACCTCCGCGGCGAGGCTGCTCACATCGCCGACCACGACCTGCTCGCCCTCCACCACCATCTCGCCGTTCACGGTGCGGGCGTTGTGCGTGGCCCGCGCGCCGCACCAGCACATCGCCTCGACCTGGAGCGTCTCTATCCGGTCTGCCAGCTCGATCAGCCGTCGCGAGCCCGGGAAGAGCTTCGTGCGGAAGTCGGTGGTGATGCCGAAGGCGTAGACGTCGAGGCGCAGATCGTCGACCACGCGCGCGAGTTGGTCGATCTGGTCCGGCGCCAGGAACTGCGCCTCGTCCACGATCAGGTAGTCGACTCGGCCGCCCTGTGACACCCGGTCCACGACATAGCCGTACAGATCCATCCCCAGGAACGCCTCGACCGCGTCGGTCACCAGACCGAGCCGCGAGGAGAGCTTGCCCTCCCCCGCGCGGTCGTCCCGGGTGAAGATCAGGCCCTGCAGTCCCCTCGCCGACCTGTTGTGCGCGATCTGCAGCGCCAGGGTCGACTTCCCGCAGTCCATCGTCCCGGAGAAGAACACCAGCTCGGACATGGGAGGTTGAGCACCTTTCGGCGAGGGACACGGAGGAGTGGCAGGCGGGTCGGGAAGGGGGAAGCGTCAGGAGCGTACTTGGAGCAGCGGGACGAGCTGTTCCGCGGGGGTCATCGAGCCGTGGTTGCCGACCATCGCGGACTCCCTCGGCTCCCGCTCGGAGGCGACGATCAGGACGTCGTCCCGCGCCGCCGCGACCACGTCGCCGATCCGGGCGTACACCCGTTCGTCGACCGTCGGTCCGAACCAGCCCGCCGCTATGGCCTCGTCCCGCGAGGCCACCCAGAACTGCTCGCCGAGCACCTCGCGCCAGCAGGTCAGTACGTCGGCCTGGGCACCCGGCACCGCGTACACGTGCCGCGCCCGGCCCTCGCCGCCCAACAGGGCGACACCGGCGCGCAGTTCCCAGTCCTCGTCGAAGTCGATGCGGTGCTGCTCGTCGAACGGGATGTCGATCATGCCGTGGTCGGCGGTGACGTACAGGGCGGCGCGCGGCGGGAGTTGTTCCGCCAGCCGCTGGACGAGCCGGTCGACGTACATGAGCTGGCCGCGCCAGGCGTCCGAGTCGACGCCGAAGCGGTGGCCCTTGCCGTCCACCTCGGCGTAGTACGTGTAGACCAACGAGCGGTCACCGGCGGCCAGTTGCTCGGCCGCCAGGTCCATGCGGTCCTCCCCGGACAGCTTCCCGCGGAACGTTCCGCCACTGAGCGCGATCTTGGTCAGCGGGGTGTTCTCGAAGGTCGGCGAGGAGACCTGGACCGTGTGCACACCGGCCTGGTGCGCCAGCTGGAACACCGTGGGGTGCGGCTGCCACGCGCGCGGTTCCGTCCACGGCTGCCAGCGCAGCTGGTTCATCAACTCGCCGGTGGCCGGGTTGCGGACGGTGTAGCCGGGCAGGCCGTGCGCGCCCGGCGGCAGCCCGGTACCGACGGAGGCCAGGGAGGTCGCGGTGGTCGCCGGGTAGCCGGTGGTGATCGGGCGGCCCGTGTCACCGCGGGAGCTGCTTATGAGGGAGCTCATGAAGGGGGCCTCGTCCGGGTGGGCGAGGAGTTGCTCCCAGCCCAGTCCGTCGATCAGGAACACGCAGTTCCGGTCGGCGGGCGCCAGCTCCGGAATGGCCGGGGACATGCCCGGTACGTCCATGCCGGCGGCCAGGGTGGGCAGCAGGTCGGCGAGCGAGCCCGTGCCGTAGTGCGGGACGGGGGCGGAGGAGACTGCGAGTGGTTCCGGGTGGTCCCAGGTGGTGGGCTGGGACATCAGCGGGCGACGTCCGCGGTCGCCTCGGAGAGGGCCTGCGCGAAGACGAGGGCCTGGCGCACCGTCTCGGGGCCGTCGCCGGCCTCGCTGACGCGCAGGCTGAGGTCGTCCGCCGTGGAACTGCCCGTGTAGCCGTGGTCGGCCTCGCAGTTGGGGTCGCCGCAGGCGGCCGGCTCCAGGTCGATACGGGCGACGGCGCCCCAGCCGATGGTCAGGACGACCTCACGGGGCAGCGTGCCCGGCGTGTACGACTCCGGGTTGGCGACAACCCTGCTGAGCACGACGGACGAGATCCGGCCGAGCTTCACGGACTCCGTGGACGTGGTGGCGTACGGCGTCGGGGACGTGGTGTCCGCGGCCTGCTCGTCGGTGTGGCTGACGATGAAACGGTTGCCCGTGAGGACGAGCACGGTCACGTGCCGACGCACCTCGTTCGCGTCGAACGTCGTCTCCTGGTGGACCAGGTACGACCGGATGGAGTCGCCGCCGATCGCGGCCTCCACCGCCTCGGCCACGAGGGCCGGGTAGTAGCCGCTGCGCTCGATCGCCGCTCGCAGCCCCTGGGTCGTCGTACTGGTCTTGGCCATGTGCCCATCCTACGGGGGCCCACTGACTGCGAGGCACCGCTCAGTACACAGGAAGTGTCCTGGGACCCAGGTCGTCACGGACGGGCGGCGGCGCCAGCCGCACCGACGCCCCGAGCACGCTCAGCCCGTGCTGCGCGACGACCACCGGCTCCAGGGACACGGCGATCACCTCGGGGTGGTCGTCGACGAGCCGCGACACCCTGAGCAGCAGTTCTTCCAGCGCCCCGGTGTCGACCGGCGCCGAGCCGCGCCAGCCGAAGAGGAGCGGCGCCGTCCGGATCGACCGGATCAGTGAGGACGCGTCGCGGTCGGTGACCGGTATCAGCCGGTGCGCGGTGTCCCCGAGCAGCTGCGAGGCGGGTCCGGCGAGCCCGAAGGAGAGCACCGCGCCGGCCGCCGGGTCGATGACCGCCCGTACGACGGTGTCGACTCCCCGCGACGCCATCCCCTGCACGACGGGCCGCACCTCGTGCGGATTCCCGAAGAGGCCGGTCAACTCGGCGTACGCCCGCCGCAGTTGCTCCTCGTCCGCGAGATCCAGGCGTACGCCGCCCAGGTCCGCGCGGTGGCGCAGGTGCGGGGCGGTGGCCTTGAGGGCGACGGGGTAACCGATGGTCCGCGCGGCGGCCACGGCGTCGTCGGCGCTCAGCGCGGGCAGGGCCCTGCGCACCGGGATGCCGTACGTCCCGAGCAGCTCGCACGTCTCGTCCGTACCGAGCGTGAGCCCCTGCCCACGCGCGAGGAGCCCACTGATCAGCTCGGCGGCCCCCTTCTCGTCGATGTCCTCGTACCCGGGCACCTTGCCGGGCTCGGCGACCTCCCGCCGCCACTGCCCGTACTTGACGGCTTCGGCGAGGGCGCGTACGGCGCGCTCGGCGGCGGGGTAGGCGGGGATGAGACGGGAGGGGGAGTTGGGGGTGGGCACCTCCGGTGTCACACCTGCGGCGGGCGGCACCGTTCCCGCTACCGCGGTGGGCAGACGTTCCGCAGGGCGATGGGGGTCCCCCCGCTCGAGCGAAGCCGAGAGTGGGGGAGGGTGGGCACCGCCAGCAGCGCCGGGTGCAGCTGAACCTGCCTGTGGTGCAGTACTGGCCGCAGCCGACAGCGCCTCCGCAAGCCCCCCGAGTTCCACATGCACGACCAGTACCGGCTTCCCAGGGACTTCCTCCGCAGCCGACCGAAGCGCCTCGGCCAACGCCGCATCCCCGGGATACCCCTCCCCCACCGTAGGGATCGCGGTCACCACCACCGCATCGCACCCCTCGTCCGCCAACGCCTCCGAGAGCGCCCGGCGGAAGTCCTCGGGCGACGCCCCCGTCGTCAGGTCCAGCGGGGCCGACGGCCGCAGATCCTCAGAGAGACACGCGTCATACGTCAGCAGGCCCAGCGACTCCGAGTTCCCCAGGATCGCCACCCGCGGCCCGGCGGGCAGTGGCTGCCGGGCCAGCAGCAGCCCCGCGTCGACCAGTTCGGTGATCGTGTCCACGCGGATCACCCCGGCCTGCCGCAGCAACGCGGACACCGTCGCGTGCGGCAGCCGTGTGGCCCGTACCGCATGCCCCTGTGGAGCGGCACCGCCGTGCCGCGCCCCCTGGACGACCACCAGCGGCTTCGCCGCCGCCGTGCGCCGCGCGAGGCGGGTGAACTTGCGCGGGTTGCCGATGGATTCGAGGTACATGAGGACGACGTCGGTGTCCGGGTCGTCGTACCAGTACTGGAGTACGTCGTTGCCGGACACGTCGGCCCGGTTGCCGGAGGAGACGAACGTCGACACGCCCGTGACCCCGGTGACGCCTCCCCCGCGCCGGTGCAGCCGGGAGAGGAGGGCGATCCCGATGGCGCCGGACTGCGCGAACAGGCCGATCCTGCCGGGCCTCGGCATCTCGGGGGCGAGGGACGCGTTCAGCCGGACGTCCTCGGCGGTGTTGATGACGCCGAAGGCGTTGGGGCCGATGATGCGCATCCCGTACGTGCGCGCGTGCCGTACGAGTTCGCGCTGCCGCTCCCGCCCTTCGGGGCCGCTCTCGGCGTACCCGGCGGAGACCACGACGAGCCCCTGCACTCCGTGCTCTCCGCACTCGGCGACGACATCGGGGACGTACGCGGCCGGGACTGCGACGACCGCGAGGTCGACGGAACCCTCGATCTCCTGCACCGACCGGTGGGCCGGCACCCCGTCGATGTCCTTCTGCTCCTCCGGGAAGGCACTGTTGACCGCGTACAGGTCACCGGTGAAACCGGCGTCCCTGATGTGGTCGAGAACGCTGCGGCCGACGCCGCCGGGGGCGCGGCCGACACCGATGACGGCCACCGCGCCCGGGACGAGCAGCCGCCGTACGGAGCGTGCCTCGGCCCGCTGCTCCCGCGCCCGCTGGACGGCGAGGGAGCGGTCGGTGGGCTCCAGGTCGAACTCCAGGCGGACGACGCCGTCCTCGAAGCTGCGCTTCTGGGTGTACCCGGCGTCGGTGAACACCTTGATCATCTTGTTGTTGGCCGGCAGCACCTCGGCGGCGAAGCGGCGGATGTCGCGCTCGCGTGCGACGGCCCCGATGTGTTCGAGGAGGGCGGAGGCGACGCCCCGGCCCTGGTGGGCGTCCTGCACCAGGAAGGCGACCTCGGCCTCGTGGGCGGGACCGGACGCGGGCAGGCCGTCGGCATCAATGCGGTCATAGCGTACGGTGGCGATGAACTCGCCGCCGACCGTGGCCGCGAGCCCCACCCGGTCCACGAAGTCGTGGTGGGTGAAGCGGTGGACGTCCTTTGCGGACAGGCGCGGATAGGGCGCGAAGAAGCGGTAGTACTTCGACTCGTCCGAAACCTGCTCGTAGAAGCTGACCAGCCGGTCGGCGTCGTCCGCGGTGATGGGCCGGATGCGGGCGGTGCCGCCGTCGCGCAGCACGACGTCCGCCTCCCAGTGGGCGGGGTACTCGTGCCGGTCCGACGAGTTCTGCATGCGCCCCAGAGTACGGCTCGCGTACGACAACGTCGCGAGGCAGTCTGTGGGGACCGAAGTCGGGCCCAGGCCGGGGTCCGAACGCGGTTCCGGGACAGGTTTCCACCTGCCTCCCGGAACGCTTCACGCTATGGAACAATGGTCTAGACAACCCTGAGACAGTGAAGGGCAGCATCACATGGCTGAGCGCCGCGTCAACGTCGGCTGGGCGGAGGGCCTCCACGCCCGCCCCGCCTCCATCTTCGTCCGTGCGGCCACGGCCGCCGGCGTCCCCATGACGATCGCCAAGGCCGACGGCAACCCCGTCAACGCGGCCTCCATGCTGGCGGTCCTCGGCCTGGGTGCCCAGGGCGGCGAGGAGATCGTCCTCGCCTCCGAGGCGGAGGGCGCCGACGTGGCGCTCGACCGTCTGGCGAAGCTGGTGGCCGAGGGACTCGAGGAACTTCCCGAGACGGTCTGAGAAATTGAGGGCGGCGACAGCCGTCACCTCAAAGGCACCACCCGCACACGCGAAGATCATCGCCCCGGCGAACGCGGGCGCGGCCAGATGCGAAACGCTCCGGCTCCGGGTCGTCGCGCCGGGGTGCGCCGCGCGCAGGGTGCGGT
>NZ_JBSFDA010000046.1:0-62398 GCF_053593675.1 Streptomyces sp. NPDC002156
ACCAGCTGACCCGGGACGACTGAGCTCCACCGACCGACCCCGAACGGCCGGTCCCCACCCGCCGACCCGGAACGGCCGGTCCCCACCCGCCGACCCGGAACGACTGGTCCCCACCGGCCGCGTGCCTGGGCCCCACGAGGCGCGGCGTCGTCGGCGGCAGACGTCGAGCGGGTGTCGTGCCCGAGCCACGAGACCTCCGGGGCCGGGTCGCTCAGCGCGACCGAGCCACAGGGACGCGTCAGAAAGCTCACCGGCCCACATGGCGGCACGGCTCTCCGCCCCGCCGGTCTCCGCCCCGGCGGGCGTCGTCGTCATCCTGGCGGTGGCCGTTGCGGCGGTGAGCGGCGGGGCGGGGAGCCCACGGAAGTGCAGCCACCGGAGGTGCAGCCGTCGCGGGGGTGCCCGCGAGCGGTAGGCACTGGGGCGTCAGGCACATGGCCGTCAGGCCAAAGCCACCCCACCCGTTCAGCACCGCGGGTCAGGACAGTGGCGACGCGGGATCGTCCTCCGCCGGCGTCGGCCGGGTCTCGTGTGCCGTCGGCCTCCGTGTGGGCTGGTCCTGGCCGAGGAGGTCGAGCAGGACCATCGTGTCGTGGTCCGGGGTGCCTGGTTCGGCGTAGTACGTGATCATGCGGTGGCCGGGGGTGCCCTCCAGCTCCATGGACTGGTAGCCGAGGGTGAGGGTGCCGACGTCCGGGTGGTGGAAGGTCTTGCGGCCGTACGAGTGGCCCCTGATGTCGTAGCGCTCCCACAGGCGGGCGAACTCCGGGCTCTTGAGCAGGAGTTCACCGGCGAGCCGGGTGAGGTCGGGGGCGTCGGGATCGGTGCCGGCCAGGGCGCGCAGCCGGGCCACGCAGCCGCGGAGGTGGGTGTTCCAGTCGTGGAACAGGTCCCGTGCGGCGGGGTGGAGGAAGAGGTACCGGGCGATGTTGCGCTCCCTGGCCGGCCAGTCCTGGATGCCGGGGAGGAGGCGCAGGCCGCCGGGGTTGGCGGCGAGCAGGTCGTTGGTGCGGCTGACGACGTGCGCGGGCTGGGGGCGCAGACTCTCCAGGAGCAGCTTCACCCCGGGCCGGACGGTACGGCTGGGCGCGGCCGGGGATCCCCCCTCCGGGGCAGCCTCGGGCGTACCGCGCGCGGCACGGGCGGCCAGGCCGCGCAGGTGCTCGTGCTCGTCGTCCTCCAGCAGCAGGGCGCGGGCCAGGGAATCGACCACGGACGCGCTCGGCCGGGTCTCCTTGCCGCGCTCCAGACGGACGTAGTAGTCGATGCTGATCCCGGCCAGGGTGGCCAGTTCCTCGCGGCGCAGGCCGGGCGTACGGCGCAGGCCGGTACCGGCCGTCAGGCCTGCCTCCTCCGGGGTCACCCGGGCCCGGCGGGCGCGCAGGAAGCGGCCCAGTTCGGAGCCTCCGCCGGTCTGCTGCTCGCTGGTCATGTCCTCCAGTCTGCGGGTCGCACGACCGCCGCGGCCGGTGCGTGGGGGGCCCTGTCACACCCCGGAACACCGCTCCCCGGCACGGCCCGGCCTGCCACGCGGCCCGCGATGCGGGAAGAGTCGACGACATCGAAGATGTCCGTCGGGGGCACCGGCACGCACCGGCGATGCCGGGCGGCGCAGCAAGCAAGGAGCGGCACGTTGGAAGTCCTCAAGCAGCAGCCCACCGTGAAGGCGCCCGCCGACTGGTTCACCGGGGACGTCTGGTTCGACGTCGTCCACGCGGGCCAGGAGCCGTCCCGGATACGCGCGAACATGGTGCGGTTCTCGCCCTGCGCGCGGACCGACTGGCACTCGCACGCGATGGGCCAGACGCTCCACATCGTCTCCGGCGTCGCGCTGATCGGCACACGCGACGGCACGGTCGTCGAGGCCCACCCCGGCGACACCGTCCACACCCCGCCGGGCGAGGAGCACTGGCACGGCGCCGCCCCGGACCGCTTCATGGAGCACCTGGCGCTGTGGGAGGGCACCGGCGACGGCAGCCCCGAGACCGAGTGGCTCGAAAAGGTCTCGGACGAGGAGTACGGGGAGTACGACGCCCGTCGCAGGAGCACCCGCTGAGCCGCCCTCGTAGCAGCACCCGCTGAACCGCAGACCCGCTTCCGATCGATACAGCGCCCCCTTTCGAGCAACAGAGCTGGGAGAAATCTCGTGCGAGCAACAGTGATGTACGGCGCCGGAGACGTACGCGTGGAGAACGTCCCCGACCCGAAGATCCAGAACCCCACCGACGCCGTCGTACGCGTCGTGCGCTCCTGCGTCTGCGGCAGCGACCTGTGGCCGTACGGGTCGATGCCCGCCTCCGAGGAGGGCCGGCGCATGGGCCACGAGTTCCTCGGCGTGGTCGAGGAGGTCGGCCCGGAGGTGGCCGGGCTGAAGTCCGGTGACCTGGTGGTCGCGCCCTTCGTCTGGTCGGACAACACCTGCGACTTCTGTACGGAGGGACTGCACACGTCCTGCCGTCACGGCGGCCAGTGGGGACCGAACGGTGTCGACGGCGGCCAGGGCGAGGCCGTGCGGGTCCCGCAGGCACAGGGCACGCTGGTGAAGCTGCCGGTGGCCGAGGACTCGGCCCTGCTGCCGTCCCTGCTGACCCTGTCCGACGTGTACTGCACCGGCCACCACGGCGCGGTGACGTCCAGGGTCGCGCCCGGGAAGTCGGTGACGGTGATCGGCGACGGCGCGGTCGGGCTGTGCGCGGTGCTGGCCGCCAGGCGGCTCGGCGCCGAGCGGATCATCCTCATGGGCCGGCACACGGACCGTACCGACCTGGGCCGGGACTTCGGCGCCACCGACGTCGTGGCCGAGCGCGGCGAGGAAGGCATCGAGCGCGTCCGGGAGCTGACCGGTGGCGACGGTACGCACGCGGTGATCGAGGCCGTCGGCGCCACGCAGGCGATGGACACGGCGCTGAGCATCGTCCGCCACGGCGGGGTGATCAGCCGGCTCGGGGTCGCGCAGTACACCGGGATCCCGCTCGGGTTCGAGTCGATGATGGGCAACATCACGGTCACCGGTGGCGCGGCCCCGGCCCGTGCCTACATCGAGGAACTGCTGCCCGACATCCTCGACGGCACGGTCGATCCCGGCCGGGTCTTCGACCACACCGTCGGCATCGACGGCGTACCGGACGGCTACCGGGCGATGGCCGACCGCACCGCACTGAAGGTCCTGATCCGGCCCTAGGGCCGCGTCAGTTCCGCTTGCCCTACTTCTTCGACTTCTTCTACTTCTTCTACTTCTCGGCGGGCTTCGTGTCCGGTCCGGTGGCGACCATGTCCAGCAGGACCATCTTGTCGTGGTCGGGGGTGCCGGGTTCGGCGTAGTGGGCGACGAGGCGGTGGCCGGGGAAGCCCTCCAGCTGCATGGACTGGTAGTCGAGGGTGAGGGTGCCGACGTCCGGGAGGTGGAAGGTCTTGCTGCCGTGGGTGTGCGCCCGTACGTCGTAGCGGTCCCAGAGCTGTACGAACTCCGGGCTCTCGGCGAGGAGTTCGTCGACGAGCCCGACGAGGTCGGGGGCGTCCGGGTCGGTGCCGGCCAGGGCGCGCAGGCGCCCCACGCACGCGCGGATCTGCTCGTCCCAGTGGTCGAACACCGTACGGGCGCCGGGGTTGAGGAACACCCAGCGTGCGACGTTGCGCTTCTCGGCCGGCCACTGCTCCATGCCCACGAACAGCCGTAGCCCGCCCGGGTTCCAGGCGAGCAGGTCCATCGTGCGGCTGACCACGACCGCGGGGTGGGGCCGCAGGCTCTCCAGCAGCAGCCTGACCCCGGGTCCCACCGACGAGGTGGGCGCCGTCGGGGGCTCGGAGGCAGCGGGGCGGGCGGCGCAGACGGCGAGGTCGCGCAGGTGTTCGTGCGCGTGTTCGTCCAGCAGCAGGACACGGGCGAGCGCGTCGACGACGGACGGGCTGGGGTGGGACTCCTTGCCGCGTTCCAGGCGCGTGTAGTAGTCGATGCTCACCCCGGCGAGGGTGGCCAGCTCCTCACGGCGCAGTCCGGGCGTACGGCGAAGACCGGGGCCGGCCTTGAGACCGGCCTGCTCGGGTGTCACCCGGGCACGGTGGGCGCGCAGGAAACGCCCCAGTTCGGTGCCGTCGCCGCCATTGCGCTGCTCACGTGCCATGCGGCCAGTGTGTCAGGGCGGGCAGGACGGATCCATGGGCTGGACCTGGGGGGACCTGTCACACCCCCGAACAGCGCTCCCCGGCACAGCTCGGCCTGCCACGCGACGCGTCCGGCGCGCAGGCTGGACGGCGGTTGAAGAACTCCTGCGCGCAACTCGTTCCGCGCAGGGAACCCCTTTCGTTTCGTTTCGTTTCGTTTCGCCCTCAGGAGAACCACCCGTGTCCAGTTCTGTCACATCGGACAAGCCGTCGGCGTCGGCCGATACCGCCGCTGGGCGGCCCGGCGCCGCGAACGGTGCCCGATGGGCACTGGCCGCCGCGCTGCTCGGCTTCTTCGTGATGACGCTCGACGCCCTGATCGTCAACGTCGCGCTGCCCGAGATCGGGCGCGGCTTCGGCGGCGGTATGACGGGCCTGCAGTGGGTGGTGGACGGCTACACGCTGATGTTCGCCGCGCTGCTGCTGTCGGCCGGGTCGGTGACCGACCGGATCGGTGCGCGGCAGGCGTTCGGAGCCGGGCTCGTCGTGTTCACCCTCGCCTCCGCCGCCTGCGGCTTCGCACCGGACCTCGGTGTGCTGGTCGTGGCGCGGCTGGTGCAGGGCGCGGGCGCCGCGGTGATCGTGCCGGCCTCGCTGGCGCTGATCCGCGAGGCGTTCCCCGACCCGGCCCGGCGCGCCCGGGCGATCTCGGTGTGGGCGATGGGCGGCTCGGTGGGTGCCGCGGCAGGGCCGGTGCTGGGCGGCGTACTGAGCGAGATCAGCTGGCGCATGATCTTCTTCGTCAATCTGCCGGTGGGCGTGCTGGCGCTGTTCCTGCTCACCCGGACCGCCCGCTCGCCCCGCCAGGGCGACGCCCCGTTCGACTGGACCGGGCAGGTCGCCGCGGTGGCGGCGATGGGCGGCCTGACGTACGCGGCGATCGAGGCCGGCGATGTGGGCATGGGCGCGCCGCGTGTGCTGCTCGCACTGGCGGTGGCCGTGGTGGCAGCGGCGGTCTTCCTGACATCGCAGGCGCGTGGCCGGAACCCGATGGTGCCGCTCGCTCTCCTGCGCGCCCGGACGATGGCGCTCTCGGCGACCGTCGGATTCGCGCTCAACGTCGGCTTCTACGGCATGATCTTCCTCCTCGGCCTGTACCTCCAGCAGGAACAGGGCCTGTCGCCGATGGCCACCGGGCTGGCGTTCCTGCCGATGACGCTGCTGACCGCGGTCGTCAGCCCGACGGCCGCCCGGCTCGCCGCGAGGTTCGGGGCGCGGATGCCGATCATCACCGGCCAGCTCCTGATGGCCGCCGGCCTGGTCGCGCTGTGCCTTCCGCCCGCGTCGGCGCCCGCCTGGCTGCTGGTCCTGCTGATGATCCCGGTCGGAACCGGCGGCGGCCTCGCCGTACCGGCGGTGACCTCGCTGCTCCTCGACCGTGTCCCCGCCGAGCGCGCCGGCACCGCGAGCGGTGTACTGAACGCGTCCCGCCAGCTCGGCGGCGCCCTGTCCGTGGCCGTCTTCGGCGCCCTGGTCTCCAACCACGCGCACTTCCTGCACGGGCTGCGCACCAGCCTCCTGATCGCCGCGCTGCTCGTGGTCCTGACCGCGGTGGCCTCCGCATTCCTCAAGGAGAAGACCTCATGACCCCGACATCAGCAACACCGGCTACACCTGCGACACCGGCCTGGACGAGCCAGGAACTCGACAGCATCGGGCACGCGGAGGAACTGGAGATCGCGTCCCTGCGCCGGGACGGCGAGCTGGGCAGCCGGCGCACCATCTGGGTCGTACGCGTGGACGACGACATCTACGTCCGCTCCGTGAACGGCCCCGGCTCCGACTGGTACCGCGGCACCCGGGCCCGCCAGGAAGGCCGTATCCAGGCCGGCGGGGTGCTGAAAGACGTGACGATCGTCGACGCCGGCGACGAGGTCAACGACGCCGTGGACACCGCCTACCGGACCAAGTACGGGCACTACGCCGCGTACATCGTGAAAGCCATCACCAGCCCCGAGGCGGGCTCCACCACGATGCGGCTCGAACCTCGCTGACCCAACTCCCTTACAGCAAACAGCAGTTCCACCAGGACAACCAGAACCACCAGATCGGACACACCATGCTCACCGTCAACGCGTATGCCGCCACCTCCGCCACCGAGCCCCTCGTCCCCACGACCGTCGAACGCCGGGACGTAGGCCCGCACGACGTCCTCATCGAGATCAAGTACGCCGGCATCTGCCACTCCGACATCAGCAACGCCCGCAGCGAGTGGGGCCCGTCGGTCTATCCCCTGGTCCCCGGCCACGAGATCGCCGGTGTGGTCACCGAGGTCGGCGCCGAGGTCACCCGGCACGCGGTCGGCGACCGGGTCGGCGTGGGCTGCATGGTCAACTCCTGCGGCGAGTGCGCGTCCTGTCTGCGGGGCGAGGAGCAGTACTGCCTGCCGGGCAACACCCTCACCTACGGCGCCGTCGACAAGGACGGCACGATCACCCAGGGCGGCTACTCCACGCACGTCGTCGTGACCGAGGACTTCGTCGTACGGATTCCCGAGGGCCTCGGCCTCGACGAGGCGGCCCCGCTGCTGTGCGCGGGCATCACCACGTACTCCCCGCTGCGCCGCTGGGGCGCGGGCCCCGGCAGGAAGGTCGCCGTCATCGGGCTCGGCGGACTCGGCCACATGGCCGTGAAGCTCGCGCACGCCATGGGCGCCGAGGTCACCGTCCTGTCCCAGTCGCTGAAGAAGATGGACGACGGCCTGCGCCTGGGCGCCGACCACTACTTCGCCACCAGTGACCCGGCCACCTTCGAGCAACTGGCCGGCACCTTCGACCTGATCGTCAACACGGTCAGCGCCAAGCTCGACCTGGACGCCTACCTCGGCCTGCTGGCCGTGAACGGCGCCCTGGTCAACGTCGGCGCCCCCGCCGAGCCGCTGTCGGTCCAGGTGTTCTCGCTGATCCTGCGCGGCCGGTCGTTCGCCGGTTCGCTGATCGGCGGCATCCGCGAGACCCAGGAGATGCTCGACTTCTGCGCCGAGCACGGCATCGGCTCCGAGATCGAGGTCATCCCGGCCGACAGGGTCAACGAGGCGTACGAGCGGGTCATGGCCTCCGACGTGCGCTACCGCTTCGTGATCGACACCTCGACGCTGGCCTGACCCACGGCCACGGCCACGGCCGCGATGACCGGGCTCGATGCTCGTCGAAGATCCCCCACAAGAACCGAGGAGATGGGCGTATGACCGCCACTGCTGCCTGGACCGACGACGAACTCGACCGGGTCGGAGCGGCCGAGGAACTGGAGGTCGCCTCCCTGCGCCGGGACGGCGAACTGGGCGGCCCGCGCACCATCTGGGTCGTGCGCGTGGACGACGACATCTACGTCCGCTCCGTGAACGGCCCCGCCTCCGCGTGGTTCCGCGGCACCCGGGCCCGGCACGAGGGCCGTGTCGAGGCGGGCGGGGTCGAGAAGGACGTGACGTTCGAGGACGTAACCGTGGACGTGGACGGGGACGTGGACAGGGACAGGGACAGGGACGGGGACGTCGACGGCGGGATCAACGACGCGGTCGACGCCGCCTACCGCACCAAGTACGGCCGCTACTCCGCCAACACCATCCAGCGCATCACGAGCGCCACCGCGGGCTCGACGACCATGCGGCTCCTGCCGCGCTGACCATCGCGGGCGCCTGCCTCGCCGGCCCTCGCGGGAGAAGACCGATGTCCACTGTCGACACCCACGCCGACACGTCGCCCGGCGAGCCCCTCGCCCCGACCACGACCAAGCGCCGCGCTCCCGGTCCCCCCGAGGCCGCGCGGTCGGTCGTCCGCGTCCTGACCCTGCCGGGAGCCATGTCGTGATCGGTCTCGAACTCGTCGTGGTCCTCGGCGTGGCGGTGCTCCTGGGCAACGCCGCCGGTGACCGCTACCGCATCGCCCCACCCGTCGTCCTGCTCGTCCTCGGCGCGCTGCTCGGCTTCGTGCCCGCGCTGCGCGAGGTGGAGCTGCCGCCGGAGGCGGTGCTGCTGATCTTCCTGCCGGTGCTGCTGTACTGGGAGAGCCTGACCACCTCCCTGCGCGGGATCCGGCAGGATCTGCGCGGCATCGTCCTGATGAGCACCGTACTGGTCATCGGCACCGCCGGAGCCGTGGCGGCCGTGGCACACCAGCTGGGCCTGGCCTGGGGACCGGCCTGGGTGCTGGGCGCGGCCGTGGCCCCCACCGACGCGACCGCCGTCGGAGTCCTCGCCAAGGCACTGCCCCGCCGCAACGTCACCCTGCTGCGCGCCGAGAGCCTCATCAACGACGGCACCGCACTCGTCGTCTTCGGCCTGGCCGTCGGCATCACGGTCGGCGAGGAACACTTCACGCTCCCGCACGTCACCGCACTGTTCGCCCTCTCCTACATCGGCGGCGCGGCGGCCGGAACCCTGATCGCCTGGCTGGTGATCAAGGCACAACGGGTCTTCCGCAACCCGCTCCTCGGCAACGTGGTCATGATCCTCACCCCCTTCACCGCCTATCTCCTCGCCGAACTGATCCACGCCTCCGGCGTCCTCGCGGCCGTCGTGGCCGGGCTGATCATGAGCCAGGCCGGACCGCGCATGGCCGGCGCCGAGATGCGCCGCCAGGCGGAGGAGGCCTGGTCGCTGGCCACCTTCCTGCTCAACGGCTCCCTGTTCGTCCTCGTCGGCCTCCAGGCCCAGGCCGCCGTACGCGAACTGCACGGCGACGACCTCACCAACGCCCTCATCGCCGTCGCGGCCGTCTCCGCAGTCGTCGTAGCCGCGCGCTTCGCCTTCAACTTCACCGTCCCGTACCTGATCCGCCTGCTCGACCGCCGCCCGCAGCAGCGCCTGCGCCGGATGAACTACCGCGCCCGGGTGGTCACCTCGATCGCCGGCTTCCGGGGCGCGGTCTCCCTGGCCGTGGCCCTGTCGGTGCCCACGACCCTCGACTCCGGCGCGCCCTTCCCCGACCGCGACACCATCGTCTTCGTCACCTCCGGAGTCATCGTCACCACCCTGGTCCTGCAAGGGCTGCTGCTGCCGGCCGTGGTGCGCTGGGCCCGCCTGCCCCACGACACCTCGGTGGAGGAGGAACGCCTCCTCGCCGAGACCACCGCCACCGAGGAGGCCCTCAAGGCCCTCCCCGCGCTTGCCGAGGAACTGGACACCGACCCGGCGGTCGCCGAACGCATGCGCCAGGAGTACGAGACCCACCTGCTCGTCGTCCGCGCGGGCGGCGGCGAGACGGACACCGATGACGAAGCGGCCGTCCTGCGCCACCACAGGCACTACACCGCCCTGCGCCTGGCCCTCCTCACCCACAAACGCACCACCCTGCTCCGCCTCCGCGACGACCACGAGATCGACGACACCGTGCTGCGCCAGGTCCAGCGCCATCTCGACATCGAAGAAGTACGGCTGTCCCGACGCCAGACCGCCGAATAGCTCCCCTCCCCCCACCCCCACCACCAGGCCAGGAGCCACCATGCCCGCATCCCCGGACGCGACCGCCCGCGACGAGGTCCTCGCCGCCTACCGCGCCCACCTGCGAGCGATGACCGACGGCGACACCGACGCCCTCGACGACCTGCTCGACGACGGCTTCACCCTCACCCACATCACCGGCTACCAGCAGCCCAAGACCGAGTGGCTGTCCCAGATGCGAGCCGGGCAGTTCATCTACCACGACGTGACCGAGAAGAACGTCACCGTCGACGTGGACGGCGACACGGCCCGCCTCGTCGGCCGCATCGTCACCGAGGCGACGGTCTACGGCACCCACGCCGACTGGCCGCTGCGATTCACGATGGACTACGCCCGGGACGGCGACACCTGGACCGCGCTGCGCTCCGTGGCAACGACCTGGTAGCGAACCCGCATACATGTGGAATCACGGGTGCCTGAGGACCTGAGGCACTAGGGAATTGGGGACCTGAGGGCTTGAGGGGTACTGCCGTTACCCGGCACAGCACGCCCTCCCACCCCCACGGACCCACTGGTTGACTCGGTCTCACCGCCCGGCGACATCCGAACCGCAGGACGCCCAGCGCCGGACGAGCGTGGGCATCATCCGCGGTCACGGACGTGGGGCGCTCCCAGCAGACGACCACGAGGGATGTCACGCATGCACGAACAGGACAGCACGCCGAACGGCAACCCGACCGACCGCGGCCGTCGCGGCTTCCTGAGCGCGGCCGCACTCGCGGCGACCTCACTGGTGGCCGTGTCGGGAGCCGCATCCCAGGCGTACGCGGCACCGTCCGCCGGGGCCTCCGCCCTCCGCCGTAACCCCGTCACCGCGGCCGTCACCCAGACCGGCCGCCGCAGGCTCGGCTCCCTGAAGGTCTCCAGCATCGGCCTCGGCACCCAGACCATGCCGGGCAACCTCTACGGTCCCGTCACCAGCCGCAACGACATGGTCGCCCTCATCCGCACAGCCGTCGACCAGGGAGTCACCCTCTTCGACACGGCCGAGGCGTACGGGCCGTGGGAGTCGGAACGGATCGTCGGCGACGCCCTCCGGCCCGTGCGCGACGACGTGGTGATCGCGTCCAAGTTCGGCTGGGACATCGACCCGGTCACCGGCGCCCGCAACGGCCTCAACAGCCGCCCGGACCACATCCGCCGAGCCGTCGACGGCATGCTCAAACGCCTCCGGACCGACCACATCGACCTCCTCTACCAACACCGGGTCGACCCCGCCGTCCCGATCGAGGACGTCGCCGACACGGTCAAGGACCTCGTCGCCCAGGGCAAGGTGCTGCACTGGGGCCTGTCCGAGCCGGGCCTGCAGACCGTCCGGCGGGCCCACGCGATCCTGCCGCTCACCGCGATCCAGAACGAGTACTCCACCCTCTGGCGCGGCCCCGAGGAGAACGTCCTGCCCCTCTGCGAGGAACTCGGCATCGGCTTCGTGTGCTGGGCACCCCTGGGCATGGGCTTCACCACCGGCACGATGAGCCCGTACTTCCAGTTCACCGCCGACGACCGCCGCACCGCGTTCCCCCGCAACAGCCGGGACAACCTGGCCGCCAACATGCCCCTGGTCCAGCTGCTCCAGGACTGGGCCGTACGCAAGGGCGCCACCCCCGCCCAGATCGACCTCGCCTGGCTGCTCGCCCAGAAGCCGTGGATCGTACCCATCCCCAGCACCACCCGCCTGTCCCACCTCCTGGAGAACATCGGCGCGGAGGAGGTCAGGTTCACCCCCGCCGAACTCCAGGAACTGAACGCCGCAGTCGCGAGCATCACCATCCACGGTGAGCGCCTCCCGCCGGCGGCCCTCGCGATGACGGGCGTCGAAGCACCGCCCCGCCGCTGAGCTCGACCAAGCAACCGAACAGAAGCAAGACGGGACAGAACATCAACGTGCCGCCCCGACCTCGCGCCTGTGCCGGCAGCCGGGCCGGGGCGGCAGCAGCCCGCACCCCTCACCCGCTACACTTGCGCAGGTGCGTGGCCTCGGCCGTGCGCGGTACAACCCACCGGAATCACGTGTCTGGAATCGCAGGGTTCACCCCGATTTCCGACCCGCGTTCCTACAGACCCCGCCTTCGTAGCTCAGGGGATAGAGCACGGCTCTCCTAAAGCCGGTGTCGCAGGTTCGAATCCTGCCGAGGGCACCAAAGTAGTTTTATTCGAACCTTCGACACCCCGAACGGGGGTAGGAAGGTGAACAGAGAGACCCCCAGCCAGTGTGCTGGGGGTCTTCTTGTTGGCGGGCGATGCGGGCCGTTCCAGTGCTTCACGCAGCCTGGCCTGCCCCTCTGCGCGATCGACCAGCGCGGTCTGCCCTGCCTCCAGGACGTCGCCGTCGAGCAGCGTGTCGAACGGTTCGGCGTACTCGCTGTGGACGCCGTCCTCGTCGATCATGAGGTGGGTGAAGAACGCCTGGTTGAACAGCCTGCGCAGCTGCGGATCAGCCGCCAGGTAGGCGGCGTGACAGTCGCGGGCAAGGTCGAGTGCGCGTGTGAGGTTGGTCTCGATGGCGTCGAAGGTGGCCGTCGCCGCGCCGAGCCTTGCCTCGATGGCCGTGAGCTGGTCCGTGATGCGCTGCTGCTCACTGGCGATGAGATCCATCGGTACCGCACCGCTGTAGATCGCTTCGAGAAGCTTCTGACGTTGCGCGGTGAGCTTCGCTTTCTCGGCCACGAGCTGCTTGTGCTCGTCTTCGGCTTCCTTGCGGTGGGCGGCAAGTTCGCTTCGGAGTCCCTCCTCGATGGCGTCGCGGAGTTCGGGGGCGAGCCGGACGGTGCCCCAGTGGTCCTCGACCATCTTCTCGATCTTGGTGATGAGCAGTGCCTTGCGGGTGCAGCTGGTTGTCTTCTGGTGCCGTCCCAGACAGATGAAGTACGGGTAGATCACGCCGTGGCGGTTCTTGGCGTTGGTGATGATCAGGCGGCTGCCACAGTCACCACAGAAGACGCTGGACTTGAGGTAGTGGGGGTGGTCGCGCTGTCGCTCACCGACGAGGTTGGCAGCAAGGACATCCTGGACCTTCTGCCAGGTGACCAGGTTGGTGAGCGGCGTGTGGCGGCCGGGGTAGACGACGCCCTGATACACGACCTCGCCCCTGTAGTAGGGATTGGTCAGGATGCTGTGCAGGACGTTGGGCCGGATCGGGCGCGACGGCATCTTGGGGGTCCGCTTCGTGGTGAGCCCCCTGGTTTCCAACTCGTCGGCCAGCGACCGCAACGTCCACGCGCCGCTCGCGAAGGCTTCGAATGCCCAGCTGATCAACTCGGCGCGCTCGGGGTCCACCTCTACCGTGCGCTCCTCGCGCCCTTCAGGTGTGCGCAGTACGACGTTCAGGTAGCCGAGTGGGGCCTTGCCAGGGGTGCCGCCAGTCTTGGCCTTCTGGCTCATCCCCTTGTGAACCTCGGTGGCGAGGTTCCGGGAGTAGAACTCAGCGATGGACGACATGATGCCGTGGAGCAGCATCCCGGAGGGGGTCTCGTCGATGTTTTCCGTCGCGGAGACCAGAGTCGCGCCGGCCTTTTTGATGGCCAGAGTGATCTCGACGTCGTCCACGCGGTTCCTTGCCAGGCGATCCACCTTGTGGACAAACACGTAGTCGACGGTGTTTTCTGCCAGGTAGCGCAACATCCTCTGGAGGTCGGGACGGTCTGCCGACTTTGCCGATTCCCCCGCGTCGATGAACTCGGCGACGATCACGACGCCGAGGCTTTCCGCCTTGCGGTGGTTAGCCTCACGCTGCGCGGGGATGGAGAACCCTTCGGCTTGTCCACCCTTCTCGGCCTGTTCTTTCGTCGATACTCGCAGGTAGGAGATCCCTGTCTTCACGGCGCCAGGTACGGTCATCGGACACCTCCCATTTCTTCGATTACCTGCACGCAGTGGATGGAGCCGCTTGCATCGTTGTTTGCGTTGAGCGGTTGGTTCACAGGTATTCCTCCTTTCTCTTTACGCCGAGGCCACTGTCAGTTCGCGGGCCAGTGCGGCACCAGCGAAGTACTTCGCCAGGACGTCCCAGTCTGCGCTACTAAAAGCAGCTGTCGCTCGGCGGATCGGGTGGTCGATAATGTGTTTCAGTTGGTGGAGCACCGTAAACGCCCGCTCGTCGGCCGAGTCGTCTTCGCGCACATGGACGTGCCAGTGGCGATTCGCCCAGTAGGTGATTCCGGCAACAGGTAGGCGGGCAACCGACTCCACGACGATGTTCGGGACGAGGCTCGTGAGGTGGGTGGAAGCTTGGCTCGCAGGACCAGGGAGAAGTTCCCGGAGCAGCCCTGCCTGTTGGGCAGCGATGCGGCGCATGGCTTCCATGGAGCTGGCTGGCTCGCGGCCGAGGTCACGTAGGGCGGTGAGCGCTCCGGGACTGGTAGTGGGGGCGGTGTATTTGGCTGTGTTCATAGTGATCCTCCTCTCCCCATCCGATAGTTATTTCTCTGACGGAATCTCTGACTCGTCTTCGAACGGAGCCGGGCCATTGGAGTCGAGGCCATGTTCGTCGATGAGCCGCTGGATATATTCGTCAACCGAGGCGATCGTGTCTTCTGGCAGGTCGTAGCGCGTACGCAGATAGGTGCTCATGCTGGGTAGATCGGATGGGGTGAAATACCCAGCCATAATGAACAGATCGGAAAATGGGACTTCGAGCGCTGCACCCAAGGCTCTGAGCGTTTCTGGCTGCGGCGATCTCTTTCCTCGCTCCAGTCGAGTGAGTCCTCCGGCGTCGAGATGCGCCTTCCTGGCAAGCTCGCGAATTCCGAGTTTTCGTTCCTGACGCAAGCGCTGAAGGTATTCCCCAAATTGTAGTGTTGCGTCGCGCTTCATTATCTCGGCGTCTCCTTTATTTGTATTCCCATTTTACCTCGCCCGTTGCCCGAAATCAGCAATTGTTGACAATTCCGCAACGTAATTCCGGGATTACTTTCCGGAGTTCCGGGGGAAGCTTGACGCTTTCCCTATAATGCGACCATTCTTTGAAAGAACGCTGAGATCTTGCCTGCTGTTGGCTTTGGCGCACGGTCGGCTCATGGCGGACCAGTGGCATCAGTCGGTGCGTCCGGCTGGTCGCCGGTGACGAGCTGCCCGAACTCGTCGACGGTGACAATGCGGAAGAGCTCCGGCTGTACCCCCGTGTCGGCCGACAGGGCGGCCTCCAGGGCGCCACGTCGGGCCGTATCCGGGACAACCCAGGTAACGGCGGGAAACAGGCCGTGTCGGGCCTGGTGGGCGCCTGTGGCCGCGTAGCGCTGGTAGGTCTTGGCCTTGCGGACGACGACCGTGGGGTGCTCGGTGGCGCGGTCGGCCTCGATGAACCAGTGGTCCTCGAAGTCACCGCTGGCGGTGACGGCGTACAGGTCGGGCTTGAGCCATTCGAGCGTGCCGTGCGGGTTGACGAACGAGCGCCAGCACGAGGGCTCGGTCTCGACGCTAAGCAGCTCGATAGCCCCTTGGCCGGCGTACTCGTGAAGCTTGACGGCAAGTTCGGCGACGGCCAGGGTGTGCGCGGTGAATGCCAAGGACGGCTCGACATAGCGCCGACGCTTCTTCTCGCCGTGCACGGTGCGCAGCAGCCGCTCGCCCGTCGAGGCGAGCTGCCACACGATCCCCGACGAGCCGCTGCGCACCCCGCCGATGCGCCGGGTGAGCCGCGCCACCAGGCCGTGCGATTCGAGCCGGACGAGGACACGCATGGTGGCTCCCGAAGCCGCCGTGATGGTGGCGTGCCCTTCTCTGAAGTGCAGACGGCGAATTTGGGCGGTGCCGAGGAGCCGGTGAGCGCGTAGCGATTCGAGGACGGCCAGGTCACGTTCGGAGAGCCGTAGTAGCAGGCTGGCGACATCGTTCGGGTTCATAGGGCACCTCCCGTCCAAAGTTGGAGTCGGTGGCAGCCGCCAGGCCCGCCGCCGTGACCCCCGAGTAGGGGGTCAGTCCCATCCCGCAAGGTGGGGCGTAGGCCGGATGAACTGCGGAAATGGCCTGCTGGCAGGGTCGCGAACAGTCGGGCGAAGACAGGGGCGAAGAGAGGCATCATCGCTGCCTCCGTTTCCGACCGATCTGGTCGACGGCTGTGGTCGAGGCAGTCGTGTCAAGCGCCTGTGGCTCGTCGCTGTCAGCCGTGTTCGTGTCAGTCGTGGGCGTGATCGGATCCGGGGCGTAGTTGGCCCGAGCTGTCGCCCGTACGGCCTCGGGGTCGGTGGTGACAGGCGGAGGCGGCAACGTCTCGACCAGTGCCCAGCCGGACGGCAGACCGTCGGCGACGAGGTTGGCGTAGGCGTGGAAGCGCGGAAGTGCCTGGAAGTCCTCGGCAATCAGGGACCGGGTCAGCTTGGCCATGTCCCGCGCGTCCTCGTACTCGGTGGCGAACGCGATCTTGGAGCGGGCGTTCATGTCCACCGCGGTGCGTAGCGCGGGTGGGAACTGGCTGCGGAACTGAGCAGCCAGGAACCAGCCGACTGACAGCGACCTTGAGACGGCCAAGGCGTCAGCGAGGGACACGGGCAGGTTGAGGAACCTCGGAGCCTCGTCGACGTAGACGACGCCAGGACGCTTCTCGGCGCCCGGCTCGTTGGCGCGCTCCTGGGTGGCCTGCCACAGGTCGGCGATGATGAGGCTGCCAAGCAGCGACGCCGTTCCCGGCCCGATGAGTCCTTCGTTCAGAGGGACGAGCACGATCTTATTTTCGCGGAAGATGTCGCGCAGCCGGAACTTGCCGGTGCGTTGGTCGAGCATGTGAATCAGGGCCGGGCGGAGGAGAAACTGCCGCAGCTTGTTGAGCGGCGGTGCGATAGCGGCAGCTTGCGCCTGCGGCGACTGAGCCTCGTACCACGACCAGAATCCGGCGAGGCCAACGTCGCCGTGGACCCGTCCGACCTGCTGGCGACGGAACCTCGGATCGGTGAGCAGCCGCGGCAGATCGACCAGGGTGGCCGGCCTGCTCGGCGTGCTGGCCCTGGCCAGGGTGCGGAGACTGGCCGAGAAAATATCCGCCGAGCGGGGTCCCCAGCCGTCAGCGAAGACCGCCTCGAAGACCGCCAGGACGCCGTCGACGACGACGTCGGGGTCACGGCCGGTAACGTCCAGCGGATTGAACCCCACTGGATTTTCGTCGCCAGCATTCAGCTCGACCACATCACCCCGGCGATGCTCGGGGACCCGCGCGAGGATGTCGTCGATGAGCTGTCGCTTGGGGTCGAGGACAGCAACAGGGCGTCCCGCCTCGATGTCCGCGAGGATCAATCGCAGCGCAACATTGGTCTTGCCGGAGCCGCTCGGGCCGTACGCAATAGCATGGTATGTCTGGTCTTTCGGCCCGATGCCGAGCAGACGGTCGTCGCCTGGTACGGCGCTCCTTGCAAAGACGCGCGATCCGGTATGGACGCTGGCCTCGGCGCGCAGAAGCTTCGGGTGTGCAGGCGGTTGGCCCGGGAAATCGCCCTCACCCAGAGGAAAGCCGAGCAGCCCGACGACTTCGGACACCCCGAGCGACAGCGGCCAACGCCACGGCGAGCGAGCCTCGTTGAGGTGCTTGGGATGCTCGCGCACCAGGTCGATGTGCACCCCAGGACTTTGGGCGGTAGAGATCGCGCTGAGCAGACTCCCGATAAACCGGCGGCGCCGGCCGGAATCCGGGCTCGACGCTCCGAGCCGGATGGTGGTCGCGAACCCGGCCTGCGACGCGCGTTCCTTGAGCCGCGCCCGCGTCTCGGTGCTGGCCGGACGCTCGCCCTGGGTAAGGAGCTGAAGCAGGGTGGTGCTGGGATCGGGAGCGTTCGGCGGAACGGCCCGCGGAGCGCGCCGTGGTCCGAACAGCACCTGCACGACGATCTGTTCACCCTGCCTGAGTGGCGTTGCAAGGCTGGAGAGCAACGCCCGGGTGGTGGCCTCGTGATCGTCGCTCCGTAGCGGCAATCCGGTTGGGTGGAGACGCAACCGCCCTGCCTCATCCACGGGCGGACGAGGTTCAGTTGTGCCGAGGCCCGGTGTGGTCAGCAGGCTGCCGGGGATCAGGTCACCGAGCATCCGGCGGAGCGCCTGGACGTCGGTGGCGTGGCAACCGAGCAGGTGTCGGATGCCGCCAGGGTCGGCCCGGACTTCGAGGACGACGCGTGGTGCATCGCGGTCGGAGGCCAGACGGGTCAGGAATCCGACGACGGCTGCGGAATCCAGCGGACGGGGCAAGTGAAGGCCAGAGAACACCAGCTCGGTGTGGCTACGCATCCAGCTCACCCCTGCCTCACCTCCGTGTTGGAAGAGGTGGCCTCCACTTCAGGCTGACGAGCGGCCTGTTGGGCCTGCGCCTCGAGTTCGGCCTCGGCCATTGCCATCGCCAGGCCGAGCAGCGCCTTCGAGAGCTTGCGGATATCTGGTGAGTCGCGGCGAATGCCACGGACCGTAAAGCGGCGTTCCTCGCGCCCCCTGCGTTCCTTGTTGTTCCCCCTTCGTTTTGAAGTCATAAGGTCACCTCCTTTCCTTGCGAGTGTTGACTGAAATCAACACCCCACATATCCAGTTATCGTTGATCTTAGTCAACGCGTCAATGGCGTTTGTCGATTCCACAACGCGCGACCTCTGTACGGCGGTTGCTACCACCTTGAGCGTCTCCATCGCACGATGGCGACTGTGATCCACGCGCATGAGCCCAGGCAGATAGCGGCGACGATCCAGGGCAACACAGGGCGCAGAAACGCGACGGCGAGATTGATGGCGATGGCTGCGCCGAGACACAGCAGGCAGGCGCGCAAGACCCACACGAACGGATTTCCCATCGGGGATTCGCCTTTCTTCTCGCCGCTCATATGGCCCGCTCGTCGCGGCGACGGTCGCTGGGCACCGGGTAGCCCGGAAGCGACACGTCGGCGTCGATCTGGTTGCCCCACACGAACCACGGCGAGTTGCTCGGCGGCCGACGCCTGGCGAACAGCTCCAGGTACGGGCCGGGCGACAGGCGCTCGATGAGCGGGTACTGCTCCTCGGGCTTGTGTGAGTGGTCTTGCACTGGGGCGGTGATCCACGTCGGCTGTGCACGGAACTGGACCGGTGCCTTGCCGCGAGTGGCGAAGAGCAGGTGCTCGGTCGCGTTGCGCAGGTAGACGCCAAGCCCGAGTCGGAACTTGATCCACGTGAGCGGCGACCGGACGGTGAAGCCCCAGGCTTCGGCAACGTCATAGCCCTCACGGAGGGTGGCATTAGTTACCCAGAGCCACAAATGGGCATCGTCCTCGGCTAGCTCGGCGACGGGCAAAGCCTTGATGCGCTCCAGGGTCATGAGCGGGTAGTGGCGCTCCGCCCCTCGTCCGCCCTTCTGCTGGATGTCCCATGGCGGGTCGGCCAGGATGGTGCGAAACCTGCGCGGAATGCTTGACTGGGTCGGTTCGTTGATGGTGTTCGTCATGTCGTTTTCTCCTTTCGGTCTCCGGAAATCTTGAATGTGACTTGCCGGAATCTGCTTCTAGTTATGAAGCGGGATTGCGAGTTGGGAAATCGTTGGATCGGTCGAATGATCGCCCGAAGATTCGGCCCCGCAGAGCGACCTTTCCTCGGTTACCTGTTGACGCACGGGTGACGAGAAATGTGTTGTGGAATCGGCGACGACCCCAGCCAGAGAGCACGTCACATCGGCGCGTGGACGTGACTTCCGGGGCGTCGGGCGACAAGGCTTGAGAACAATGCCCGTGCGACCGCGCCGGGCGGATCGTCCCGCTCGATATGCGTCACGGTGATGCGCTCGTCGAGCACTCGTGAGCCCAGGCGGTTGCCAAGGACGACGGCGTGAACGTCACCGGGGAATCCCGCCAACTCGGAAAGCACGTCGGATGGTTCAGGGTCCAGCAGCCAGAAGTCCGAGAGCACAACGAGCGTTGCCGCGTGGTCCGGGTGGGCATCGGCAATCTCGATCGCTCGGCAGAGGCTGGGGGCTAGCTCGCTCGTACCTGCACCGTCCGGCGGGACGTGGAGGCCGGGGCGCAGCCTCGCGATTCCACGTCTGGTGATCGGTGTGGGGCGGACGTCGCCGCTCGACGGGATGTCGAAGTGCAGCACAGCCCCCAGCTCGTGGCGCGCACCACGACGAGCGACGACCGAGAAGGCATGCGCCACTTCAGTAAACCGGTTCGACAGGGGGTCGGTTCCGGCTGGGCTGGTGACCGAGCCGGAGTTGTCGAAGTCGGCGATGGTCAGCGTCGGCACGGTGGCCGGACGACCAGCACTGCCGAGCAGGTAGTCCGTACGGGCTCGCGTGGCCGGCGTGCCCAGCGTCGGGGATCCAAGTAGGCGACTGCCGAGGAGCGTGCTGGGAAGCAGCGAGCCGATGCGGTTCACGCGGCACCACCTCGACGCGTACGCCTCCCGATAACTCCGCTTTGTTCACCGGCCGGAAAGCCGTGTCCGAGCACCTGCGGGTTGCGGCGCTGCACCCTCCAGGACAGGGACTCCACCCGCTTGCCGGCGGCCTGGCCGCGCAGCTGGTACTCGTCCCGAATGGAGCGCTCTGCTGCCTCGGCCTGTGCCTTGCCCCTGAACGCCGAAGACCTGGCCAGCTTGAGGTATCGCTGTTCGGCCTTCTGGGCGCGCTTGGCCATACCGGCAAGCAAGTCCGCCACTTCGTCGGCGGCCGAGTAGCCGAGCAGGCCTGACCCGATCGCCGTGGCCGCAGCCAGCAGCCCGAACGTCAGCCCCGATGCGCTGCCCTCGATGCTGGCCCGAAGGCAGAAGATGCCGACGGCGAGCAGCGCTACGACGACGAGGGAGAAGAAGCTGATGAGCTTCACGATGCTGCCGCCGTTGTCGGTGCCCGCGAACAGACGCGCATACCGCGCCTCGTCGTCGGTCAGCGACTCGGGATCGCGCTGCCGGGCTTTGGCCATACGGATGTACTTCAGTTCCGCCCCGACCAGTCCGGCGCAGGCGGCGGCCAAGCCGGAGGCGAGCGACTGCCCGAACGCGATGGATGGGACATCGCCGTTGGTGACCGCCGCCGACCAGACACCTGCGGTGTCGCCGAACCAAAGCACCGGCCAGCCGATCCAATAGCGCAGCTTCGTCCACGGTTCGCGCCGTGTATATGGGGTCAGGACCCACGCCGCGTGCTGGTAGTCGGCCTGTGCTTGGCGAACCTCGTGCTCCTGCTCCGACAGCAGGAACTCCGTGCCCGCGGCAACGCGGTCCAGGCCGCGTGCTCGCTCCTGGAACGGGCGAGCGGCGCGCTCGCCCTCGGCCAGCCAGATCAGTTCCTGCTCGTCGGCCAGCGTGTGGTACTCCTGCTCGGCATACGTCACGCCGACACCGGACGGGCGGGCGTGACCACCGACTTCATCCAGTCGGGGCAGCGAAACCGCGTCGGCTTCCTGCGTCCATGCGTCCAGCGGCGCTGTCGTGTCGCGGAACAGCTTCACGGCGGTCACCGTCCCTCGGAGGCGTAGTCGGTGACGGAGACGCACTTCGCAGCGCCGGTCTTCTTGCACAGAGCGTCGTAATAGGTGACCAGGCCCTCGACGACGTCCGAACGCGGTGGTGTCCCGGCCACCCGGCCGAGTCCAGCGACGGTGACGGAAGCACCCGGGAGCTTCGGCATGGCCGTCTTGTTCGCCAGCTCCGCAGCTTCCTGCTTGCTGATGGCTCGCTTGCCCAGATCGATGCCAACGTTCTGGAAGCCGTCCGTGAGGATGAACAGGTGCAGACGGAAGTCACCGCCTACCTGGTTGATCCATTCACCGGCCAGCCGGTACTCGGCCGTGATGTCGCTGCCCTTGCCCTTGAGGCCGGCGACCGCGGGCCCGTATGCATCCCGGATCTCGGTCATGGCGTCGTCGACTACGACCGCAGCCCTCTTGAGCCGAGCATTGTCGGTGGCGCCGTGGAGCAGAAGCGGTCCGTCGAAGAGTGTCGCTGTGGCCGCACTGGAGGCGGAGAAGACGGATACCCGCAGGCGGCCGGAGCAAATGGCGGTGGTGCGGACAACCTGCTCGATGGCGGCCATCCGTTCCTCGGTGATTTCCTTCGTGTCGCTCGACCCCGTGCCGTCGACCTGGATATCCGAGGCGGGCGGCGATGACGCGTCGCAATCGGTGAGGATCTGCTTGTCCTGGGCGAGTTCGCCGTGCGGAGACGAGCCGACGGAACAGGCAGTCATGGTCGTCGCGACTGTGAGCGCAGCAACTGCGGCGAGCCGAAAACGTCGCGGCGACGGATTCGGGACAACGCGAAGACTGTCGGTGGTGTGAATGGTGAGGCGCATAGCAGGACCTCCTTTGGTGATGTCGTTTGTGCTTGGGGGAGTTCGTCCCGGGGGTGAGGCTCCAGAAGGAGCCCCACCCCCGGAAGCGTTTTAGCTACGGCTGGTTGGCACCGCGAAAGCGCTCCGGCTTGTGTCGCTGGTTCTGTTCACGACGCATGCGACGACGTTCCTTGCCGTCGCCGGCGGGCTGGACCAAGGAGATGTCCGCGTCCTTTCGGCTGAGGCTCTTTTCGAGCCTGGTCATTTCCTCTGTCCGATGTGCGATCTGGGCGCGCTCGGCCGTGCGAATGCGCGGGGTGTAGCTGTTTCGAGGCATGGCGAAGCTCCTCTGCTGATGGTGTGGTGTGAGAAGTGGTGAGCCGAGACGTCGACTTCACCGGAGCGGCGCCGGAGACGAAGGACGAGCGGGCACTCTCGTGCAGTCGCTCGAACGTCAGTCCCACTCGTCAAGCCCTGGAACCGGGCCTTGGCACGGACCAGTTGGTCGCCGCACACCAACCATGAATCAGGCCACCAGCTCGCGTACATGCCGTTGACCTGCCATGTTTCAACGTGTCATGACAGCAGCCACCGGATGTCATGACATCCGGTGGCGTGTCAGATGGGCGACATGCACTACCTTGCGGGCAGTAGTGACGCGGCTGGTTGTGGAGGAGTGGGCTTGAACGTCGTTATCCGGGATGAACTCGTCGCGAGCTTCAAATTTCTGCGCGAAGGTACGGGGCTAACCGCAATTAAGCTCAAGTCGCACCCCCTTCTTTTGCATCTGCTTGGTGTAGATATTCCACCAGAAGGCGTTACGAAGTTGGTCTTGAGTCCCGAAGACTCGGCAAGCCTGATCGCCACGCTCGATAAAATGTCTATGCTGATCGATGACGAAAATCAGCAAAAAGCTGTCCGCAGTGCCCTGGCCCTAGGGTACGACCCTCGCACAGGCCCGGACGAGCGCCGAAGGCAAATCGCTAAAAGTGGGCCGCATGTAACCGCAGAGATCGCGCGTAGTGAGCGACAGGTTCGACGATATGAAGAAAAAGGTTTCGAAACACTGGCCGACATCATAATTAAGAACTCATCGGCATTGCTCGGCAAACAGCAAGACGCATCTGCCGATCCCATCCATGATCCGCCACAATTGCCGCCCTCAACTGAAGAAGAGGAACCGACCAACGAGGAAAAGTTCAAAAAGTTTCTCTGGTCATTGGTCGATCGATACTCCGACAGGGCGACTATAGGCGCCGACGCCTGCCTAGCACTCGTATTGGTGCTAGGTCTTATTTCGGGTGCCCTCATCATGAAGGAGGTATCGCCAGACAAGAACGACCTGATTAGCGATGCACTCAAAGAGAGGTATGCCAGGCTAGAATCCAAACCGCCAGGATCCATCAATCCTAATTTGGCAAAAGTCGAAGTTGCAGTATCAGGCCAATCCAGCGCAGACGATAGTCATGGATGGGGGCCGAAGCGACGCGCATTCACCATGAAGAAGCCTGCGCCCTATCCTGTACTCAACTCGATCACCGACCACGATCAGCACGGGGATGAGCGCAACTTTGTGCAGTGCCGTGACAGAGAAAACGCTATCTGGAGCACGGAAGTAACGGCTCGTGACGACCATACCTACCAGTGCTACATCTGGTTCGATAACGCAGTAGCTCCGAACCTCAATGACGGAAACAGTGCGGCAAAGCTGCATGACACGCGCGTTCGCGTGCGTCTCCCCGTAAACAAATCCAATACCCCATCCCTCGTCGGAATCCTGTCGGCAGCGGACTCTATGACGGTGTGGGCAAGCTGCACTTTTACCTCCTCGCAGCCCGTCACAATCACGTACCAGCGTGGGAGTGCACGGGTACATGTGCTGCCCTACGACAACACTCCTGGCCCTCCGCAACTCGCGGAGACGTTTAACGGTGACACCGCAACAAGTGGGATTACAACGCCTTCCGGCACACTCCTTGGGGAGAATAAGCTAGACGGCGTTATCGGCCAAAATGCTGGTTACGTTCTATTCGACGTCAAGGTCAAGCTTGGATAGTGTTGACTAAAGTGCGTCTACATGTTTAAATAAACACAGATTGCCGAATTGGCAATAGATCCTTGCCTCTCTCTTCTGGTGTGGCACCCTGCCCGTTCCCCCGAACTAGCGGCGTGCCCCATCCGAATCGAATGAGAGGTACGACAGCATGCCGGAAGAACGCCTCACCAGCGACCTTCGTAACATCGGTTTTGAATCCAACAAAAGCCTGTTCGGGTCTACGCCAGAGTTCACGATCGAGGACATGAAGGCTTCGGCCTTCGACACCCGATACAGCGACCCCAAGACGATCCCCGTCAAGCTGGATCACGACACCACCGTTCAGGTGGCCGTCACCGTGGCGCGAACTGTCTTCGCGAAGGACGAGTCGGGCGATGTGTATCCGCCCGAGGACACCGTCTACTTCGAGTACCCGGACTGGTCCTTCGAGGGCTGGATCGTGGAGGAAGGCTCCAGCTACAGCGACCCGAAGAGGCGCGTACGCGCGTACGTCTACTCCAACGGCAGCCCCAACCTGGACATTCAGCTCGATGAGGTGATCGCTCAGGTCATCCCCACAAGCTCACGAGACTGAGTCAGCTCCGACGAACCCCACCCTGCAACCCAGCGAAGAACACCCCGTGTCCGCTGGCGGTCGCGGGGTGTTTTGATTTTCTGAGGGTGCCGCTCAGAACCACTCGCCCCTTCAGGCCGTGGCCGGCCTGGTAGGCAGACGTACTCCAAGATGGTTCCGGCGGGCTCGTCGTCCGGAAGGCTAGAGCGATCGTCGGTGCCCGGCTTGCATGATGCCGGGCACCTCGCTTACCTCATCACGAACGACCTGCGGTTCTTGAGGAGGTCGTCACGGTTGTTAAACAAGGCGAAGAAGTCGCCGAAGGCCGGGATCGCATGGCCCGCGCCTCGTGCTGCATGTCCTCGGTCCCGAAGCACTTCGATGACGTACCTCGCCAGTGCTGTACAAAGGAAGGTGCCTTCCTTCGCTACGTACTCGCTTTCGTACTCAGCGATGGAGGCTTCTCCGGCGCTTGTCACTGGGGTGCCGTCCTCTCTGATGGACCGGATGATCAGCTTGTCCCCCATGAGCTCCTCGATGGCGCTCGCATACTCCGAATTCCGACGTGTCTGCCGCGCAGGCCGCTTGTCAAGCAACGGCTTCCCAACCACCTGGAACCAGCGCGCTACTGGGTCGAGAGACGGAGCCTTACCCGACAGCACATCAAGGTTGTAGTAGCGGGTGGTCTTGGCGAACTCGGCGAGGAACGTCACCGCGTCGTCGATGATTTCTGGGTGCGGCAACTTCCAACGAAGCTCACTCTGATCGAGCTTTTCCCGGATTTCTCGTACGGCGCAAAGCAACTTACTCAAGTCGTGACTGTAGGCTTTCTTGAGTTGCTGGTCGCTGGGGAACTCCCCATTCTCCACAAGGGAGTCGAGCAAGATGGTCAACTTCATGACACGTTCCAGCCCGATGGTGTAGCTGAAGAATCCTCCGTAGTATTTCTCCGGCTCCTGATAGCTGGCCTTGCGCAGGGTTGTTAGACCAATATACAAGGTTTGGGCTGCGAGACCAGCCTCATGCAATAGCGGCTGAAAGATCGGTGAATCCCACGGACTTGCCGACGGCTTACCGTTTGCCATGCGACACACCTCTCGTGTGCTGATTGCCTGTCATGGATCAACGGTAGCGGCCAGACATGGCAGGCTCCACCGGGTTTTGGTTAGTTCAAAGTACATGCCAGATGTGACAGATTCAGAGGCAGAGGCATAATGAAAAGTGGCGGGAGCCACCCAGGCAGCGACATCAGTCGCGTCCAGGTGGGCTCCCGCCTTGTGCTTCACCTTCGACCTCACGCTCGAAGGTGAAGCGGTGTGCTACTCGTCCGAGGTCTTGCCTCGGCGAGTAGCCGGACGGCCGACGGGGGTTGACTCTTCAGTCTTCTCCTCCGCGGTGTCCTCGGCACCGAAGATTGCCGAAATGGCGTTACGGCGCGTCTGCACCTCACGCTCGATGTCGGCACGGATTGCCGCTGCCTTCTGGAGGATGGCCGGGTCAGACTTGGTCTTCTCGACCCAGTGCTCCAGGGCGAACCGAATTTCCTCGGTGGTGCTGCGTCCGGTGATCTGGGCGACAACGTCCAGCTGTGCTCGCAGATCCTCGGTGATCCGGACTGCCAGCGTGCGAAGCTGGCCTGTTCCTGTTGGTTGCTCGCTCATCGCGAGCCACCTCCTCGGTGAATTGCGGCCGACGAACCCTGGTGGTTCATCTCGTGTAGCCGCAGGACATCGACGAGGAATTTTTGATGTTGATTTCCGTCAACACTTCTATTTATGAACCATGCGTTGATCAAAGTCAACACTAATTCGGTGGCGTTGTAAATTCCGCCCTCTGCAAAGCTCGCGAAGTGTGGCATTAATAGATCAAGGAACGGCAGTAGCCTTCTCTAAACTCCGCCTCCCGCCAGCTCCCGGCGGTTGACGGCGGAAACCCCGTCCTGGTGGTCCGCACAGGCCATCAGGACGGGGTGTTCTTTTTTTCTACCCCCATTGAACCAATACGTTGTAAATTTCACGCCTTCTCAAAAGTAACCAACCATGTCTAAATCAATCAAGAATATCGCAAGATATTCCCCACCTGTAGGACAACATCAGGGAGCGATGTTTAGATGAGGGCCATCAAACGGCTCGCGGTGCTGACAAGCAGCGCCGTTCTTGCAACCAGCGGAATGTTCCTGTCGGCCAGCCCGGCAAGCGCGGCCTCGTGTTACGGCAGCAGCTGCAACAACAAGGACCCGCAGGCCACCGGCTGTACGGCGGGAGCCTGGACTCAGGCTGCCGTGGACGTCTTCGCTAAGACCACCCTCGGCAAGCCGGTGTACGCGGGCAGGCTCGAACTGCGTGGCACCAACAACTGCGGAAGCGTCCAGTGGGCACGCTTCACGCCGGTGTATGGAGGCTTCACGTACAAGGTCCGTGCCGAGCAGCCCGAGTCGGGCTACAACTCGGACTGGCAAAACGGGAACGAGTGGCAGACCGCATGGTCGAACCAAATCCACTCGCCGCGTATGTGCGTACGCGGACACATCATCACCAGCACCTGGTACACGACCATGGAGTTCTACACGCCATGCCTGTGATCCAGTGACCCGTCCTTAATCGGGTGTGGGCCGTCGGCTCGGGGTATTCGCCCCGGCCGACGGCACATCAACACGTATAAGAAACTAAACAGGGCACCTATCAATGGAAATGATTCAGATTATTTTGCAAGCAATCTACAGTTTACTAACACAGCTGACCATCGTTTGGCCAGTCGGGCTTCTACTACTCGGGGCTTTCTTTTTGGTGGAGTCATCAAAGAAGTATCGAAAATTTGCGGCGCCAACTTTTCTTATTGCAGGCGGACTTGTCCTCGTGCTTCTGCTCATACTTACGGCCGGACAGGCGTACGGCGTCAAGGCCATGGCCTACCAGCAGTTCGGCGTGCTTGTGTACTACATAACCTTGGGCGCCTGGTTTATCTACGCTTTCAGGGGCAGGAACAAGAAATCATAAAGACTGGCAACTCATCGTAGCTGCCAGAGCGTGCTTGAATTAAAAGTGTGCGGCCCCCCTGGGTGGCTTACGCCTTCCAGGGAACAGGAAAACAACTCGCACCCCGTGACAACAACAGTCACGGGGTGCTCGTGTATGGGAATCGATTTGTCGGATCAAGGACAGTCGCCGGCCTACGGTTGAGCCGCGTCCTTCAAACAGGCCGCGACTCATCCCATTGATACAGCGCGTCAAGGAAGCGTTGCAGCAGCGCCTCCTCCGCCACGCGCAGGACCGGCCCCTTGGGAGGCTTGGTGGCTCCGGGGATACGTACGGGCATGGTGGTGAGCGGCGGCGGTTTCGCTGCCCTGTCCAGTTCGAGTTCTGCCCACACGATCTTCCCTCCGGCGTGCGGTCGGAAGACGTCCCACTGCTTGCACGTCGCTCCAATGAGCAGCAGTCCGCGTCCACCTTCGGCGTCGTCGCCGGGGCTCTCGGTTACGGGTACGTCAGGGCTCCTGTCCCAGACGTCCAAGACCAGGCTCGTACCGGTGGCACGGAGCTGCACCCCGATGACGTGCTCCGCCGTAATTTCCCATGACTTCGGTTCCGGGTCGGTGAGCCCGGTTGCCCGCAGAGCATTGGTGACGAGTTCCGACATCACCAGCTCCGCCGTCTCGACGTATTCGGCCAACTTCCACCGGGTCAACGTCAGCCGGACGAGCATGCGCGAGCAACTGGCGGCTGACGGTACGGCAGCCAGTTGCAAGCTGCTGGTGTAGACCCAGTCGCGGTTCGGCGGGACCTCTTGTTCATCGGTCACGAGGCAATCACCTCGAAGACCTCAGCGCCTGCGTCCAGTTCCAACTTCATGAGCAGGTGAATCTGCAACAGCGGATGAAGCGCGAGGTGATCCATGGTCGGTACGACCACGTGGTGACCACCGACGCGGGTGAGTTCAGCGACCAATGACCCGAACACTCTCGTGCAGCCGGGTACGAACTCTTGAAAGGTCATGGCGTACCGATAGCCCTCGGAGGCGGCGAAGAGTTGGAGACCACGCTCAAGTGCAAGCAACTCGTCGTCGGTCTGGCTTCGCTGGACGCGCATGTACCCGTAGATCAGGGGACGTTCTTGGTCGGTCACGCGCGCCGCCCCTGAACTACCCAGATACGAGCGCCGGTTTCCTGCTCGATGTGCTGCCGCATGGCGTCCTGGAGGCCGGGCAGCCGAGCGAAGTGCCAGAGCGAGGGGACGATGATGTCCTTGACGTCGTGGAGCTTCAAGGAGTCGAGCATCACGGAGAACGCGGATTCCGAACACCTGATGTTTTCTGTGAACACCTGGTCGAGCGCAAAGCCTTCGCGCTGGGCGTATGCGGTCAACTCTCGCTTCACGCGCTCGGATTCGTCGTCCGATTCCTCAATGCTCACGACGCGCATGTAGCCGTAAATTGCAGGTCGCATGAAGTCCCCTTTCGCCGCTTCGAAGCCGGTCCAGTGACGGGCTTGGGGCCAGGCGCCGTTGGACCGGCATAACGGCAAGAAAAGCCCCTTGACCTGCGGAAACCCAGAGCGAAGGAGGGGCAAGAACGACGCAAAAATGAGGCAAGGGCGGCCTTGACCTGCGTAAACGGCCCCCGGGTGGCTATGGTGGGTACGCCCCCGAGCCCCGGGAGGGAAGTGCGATGGCGGCCAAGCGCATGCGGCTCGCTCAGCGTCGCAAATCTGCGGGATACAGCCAAGACAAGCTCGCCGAACGACTGGGCATCGAGCGCTCGACGGTCGTGCGCTGGGAGACGGCCGAGAGTGAACCCCAGCCCTGGGTACGTCCCAAGCTCGCTGCCGCGCTCAACGTGACACTCGACGAGTTGGAGTCCCTACTCGACGACGTGACGGTCATCCAGACGAAGCCCAGCGAGCGCATGAGCTACGTCCTGGAGCACCCTTCGTCAGTAGACCTGGTGGCAGTCGCCTACTTACACGAGCGGATTCGCCAACTCGACGAGCGGTACGACAGAGCACCCTCGACGGCTCTGCTCGGACCCGCCGGCCAGGTCCACGGGCAGGTGAAGTTCCTTCGAGAGAACGCGACCAACCCCCGCGTGCGCAAAGCCCTCTTCGAAGTCGAAGCTGAGTCGGCCACGTTCATGGGACAGCTCGTCTGGGACGTGAGCCAGCGGCGCGACCACGACGCACCGGTCGCCTATCTGGACGAGGCGGTGACCGCGGCCCGCCAGGTACGAGATCCGTACGCCGAGGCATACGCGACGCTACGCAAGAGCTTCGTGGCGCTCTACGGCGAGAAAGACCCCCTCAAGGGCGCAACGCTCGCGGGACAGGCGGCGGAGGTCGCACGATCCGCCAGTCCTTCCCTTACCGGGCTGAGTTTGCTTCACGTGGCCGAGGGCTACGCCATGAGCGGCGACCTCAAGTCATGCGAGGAGGCACTGACGCAAGCGGAGGCGCAGCTCGACCGGGTCGGTGCCAACGACGTAGCGGCCGAGTACTACACGATCAACGAGTTCAGCCGCTTGTCGGGCTCGTGCTACCTCTTCTTGAACCTGCCCGAGCGCGCCGAACCCATCCTGCGTATGACCGCCAGGGCGCTCGCCGCGAAGCAGAAGAGCCAGGCCATCGCGCTAGGGAATCTGACCTTGTCTCTGATCCGCCAGCGTAAGCTCGACGAAGCGTCGGCGACCATGCACCGGACGATCGACGCCGTGGAGCTGACACGCGGTGGCGGCGGTCTTAACCTGGCATTCGCCGCTGGTCGAGAGCTTCGCGAGTGGCGGCACGAGCCGTGGGTGCAGGACGTCAATGATCGTCTTCTGGCCCTCATGGCGGCGATCTGACGGGACCGGTAGGGGCACATGAGGAACATCGACCAGGCCAAGGAAGCCGTCCGCGACCAGGTATGGCGCCTGCTCGAACGTGAGAGCGCGGTGCCGGAAGGTTCGTACGGCAAGATCCCCGGCTTCTACGGCGCGGAGGCGACGGCTGAGCGCCTGGCCGAGCTGGACGTGTGGAAGCAGGCCCGGACGGTCAAGGCGAACCCCGACTGGGCCCAACTGCCGGTCCGAATCCGCGCTCTGCAGGACGGCAAGCTCCTCTATATGGCCGTGCCGAGGATGGCGAGCCTCCAACCGTTCTACTTGCTGGACCCCGAGACGCTTGAGCTACCTGTCGAGCAGGCTGCGGAAAAGAAGGGTGCCGCACAGGTGGCTCGCCGAGTCGGCGTCGAGGACATGCGTCCCATTGACGTGGTGATCTGCGGCAGCGTGGCCGTCAACCGCTCCGGTGCACGTATTGGCAAGGGCGCGGGGTACTCCGACCTAGAGGTGGCGCTCCTGATCGAGGCGGGCCTCGTGACGGACGAGACGGTCATTGTCGCGCCCGTTCACCAGCTCCAGGTCGTCGACGAGGAGATCCCCGAGACAGAGCACGACTTCAGTGTGGATCTCATCGTCACGCCGGACGAGGTGATCGAGTGCCCCAACAGGCGCCGGCCCCGAGGGCTCGTCTGGAACGACCTCACGGCGGAGAAGATTGCAGCGATCCCGGCGCTTGCCGCGCAGGCAAGCGCTCGTCGTACTGAATAGAAGCCGTGCGTACGACTTCCGCACACAGCGGGTGCGGAATACGCGACATCCCTACCACCAGAGAATTAGCGAGTGGTAGTCGAAATGTCACACCGAGTCACTTTCTGCTGATATAATCCAACCATGAAGCTGTCTTTTGAAATCCTAGCCAGCCTCGTAAATTTTCCGTGCCCTCGCTGCGGGTACGAGGTTGAGATTCAGTTTCTTGATGCCCGTGTACAGGCATATCGGTACTGCCCATGCTGTCGAGCACGCATCCGCCTGGTTGACGCCGACGGCTCTATGTTCGGAGCGCTTGAGGAAGTAGACCTTGCCATGGAACAGCTAACTAAGGCCTTGAAAGGACTCTTCTGATGCGCTACGAACGCGACCTACAGGTCAAGCTGCAAGAAAGATACCGTCGCCTTTACAAGACGGACTACACGGTCTTCGACCGGGAGATCAAGTATTTTTACGACTTCATTCAGCGGTCGGCCGCCTTGCGTGCGATCGCAGAGCGGGTGGCAACCAGCCTCCCTGAGCTGGACGCAGATAATTGGATTGCGGAGAACTTCACACGTCGCGGTTACTATGACTGGCCCGATTCTGAGATTGGTCGCGCAAAGGTCACATGGCGCTTTATCGCGAGATGGGCAGGTGGAGAAGACCCACAGAATCACGCAAGATGCTTCTCTAATGATACCAACTTCAACGCTATGATCCGGGGCTTGACTGAAAAAGCAGTCGAGCCGTTCGTCGAGTATCTGCAAGAGCAGATCGGTTCGGCGAGTGAGATCCTCTACATGCTCGAACGGTTCGCTCGGCGTCTTGAGTGGTTCGATCAAGCGGAGCTATTCGATAAGTATGAAGCTGACACTAAGCACGGTGAGGACCTGTACGACCAGTACCTTCGCAAGTTCCTGTTTGACCAGGGCATCGACTATCCGTTCTCGCAGCCGAAATCTGCTTCCGGTCAGGCCGACATCGTGAGTGGCCTTGAAGGTGACGATCCGCTCGTCTGCGAGGTCAAGCTGTACTCCCCGGAGAAGAGTTACGACGTGGGGTACGTGGCCCAAGGGTTCCAACAGGCGGTCAGCTACGCCCAGAACTACGGCAAGAACGTGGCTTACCTCGTCGTCTTCAATCTGAGCGACCAGGGCCTACAGCTCCCTACCGACGAGGACACGAAGCCGTGGCCGCCACGGCTCCACGTTGAAGGCATCACCGTGTACATGGTGACGGTGCACGCCAAGCCGCGTCCTTCCGCCAGCAAGCGCGGGAAGTCGAGTCCGCGCGTCGTCCAGCGCGACGAGTTGGTGCGGCAGACGGGCTCCTAGATTGAGGAGACCAACCCGCAGCCGGCCACACCCCGTGAATCAGACCGGTTCAGCACGCCCGAGCACGCCCCACGTTGGCGGACACGCTAGAGCCGTCGCACCACATGCACACCGCTGGCCCACCATGAACCCAGCCGTCTACACTGGCCCGTTGCTCCTGTTGCCCCGTCTTCACCTACTTACGCGGTTCCTGGTCCTATGAGGTGTTCGTGTCACTGATCCCCGACGGCATCCCTGAGTCACACCAAGCGATCGCGCAAGAGGCAGACCGCATCCATGAGAGTGCGCTGTGGAGCGCACAAGGCCAGTTCGAGCAGGCCAAGTTGTGGCGGCTCATCAACCTGATGCTTGGCGTCCCGGCAGCAGCACTCGCCGCCATCTCCGGTGGAACCGCTCTCGGCGGTGACCTCGGTATCTGGCCGGGGGTGTTGGCTCTTATCTCGGCTGCGTTCAGCGCCACCCTGACTACCGTGAACGCGTCGCGTCGTATGACACAGGCCCAGGCTTCGGCCAGTGCCTACCTTGAACTTCAGACAACCGCACGGCAGTTCCTCACCATCGACCTGGCCGATCTTAGCCGCGAAGACGCGCGGGATGCGTTGCGCAATCTCACCAACACTCGGGATGAGCTCAACAAGACGTCCGACCCGCCGGGTCGCCTCGCATACAAGAAGTCCAGCAAGAACATCAGCGGCGGTGGCCAAAGCTATGCCACAGACGAAGGGGAGTAGGAATGGCAACGACCATCGTGGCTGCGTTCAACGAGTTCGACACCAAGGTAAAGCCCTCGCCTGCCACCTGGACCAAGGTCTACGAGCGCCGAGACATCGTCGTGAACGTCATCAAGGCGGCGTTCCCTGCCGGGAACGACATCCGCTACCAATCCCATAAGATCATCGGCTCACTCGGGCGGAACACTGCTTGCAATCCTGTCGATGACATTGACCTCATGGTGCATCTGCATGTCGACCAGGACTTGTGGAACCGAAAATACCGGGATAATTCCTCCGAGTTTCTATATCGGGTTCGGAAGGTTCTTAACGAAAACTCGCCCGTACGTAAGATTGGTGCTCGCGGCCAGGCTGTGCGGTTCTTCTACGCCGACGGCCTGAGCGTGGACGTGGCGCCGGTCGAGAAATACACGAGTGGCGATTACGGCATCCCTGATGGCGCGGGCAACTGGTTGACTACCAATCCCAACAAGCATGAGACATATCTCAACGAGCGTAACAACGCCTTGGACGGTGACCTCAAGAAGATCATCCGGTTCGCCAAGAAGTGGAACAAGGCACACAGTTCGCATCTTTCATCCTTCCACCTTGAGATGCTGGTTGCGCGAACGTACGGAACTCTGGGCAGTAATTCGCGCAAAGCGTTGCGGTTGTTCTTCGACTACAATCTCTACAACCTTTCAGTGCAGGACCCTGCTGGATTTAGCGGTGACCTTTCCACCTACTTGAACTGGGCGAGTAAGGACGCCGTAAACGACAGTCTCAAGAGTGCGCGGGACAGGGCGGACCTTGCCCTGGCGGCGGAGGATCGAGGCGACTACCGTGAAGCCATCCGTCTTTGGCGGATCATCCTGGGCAATGATTTTCCGACGTACGGATGAATTTTTCGATGACCAGATGAAGAGAGGGTCATAAATGGCTAGTGTTAAAGGTCGTTTTGAGTATCCTGACGATCTGACTCCTGGCCATTCAAAAGATGGTGGCCTCCATCATAATCTGTACGATGACCAAAAGAACCTCGTCGGGCACGCTAAATTCATTCCTGACGATGAGAACGAGGAAGACCCGCCAACGGAACCGCCGCCGCTCTTCTGCAATACGAACAAGTGCGACTGCGAGTCGGATTCCCAAACACGGGAGCGCTTGGACCCCGAGGAGATAGTCGAAGCTCTGATTATTCTCATCAAATTTGCGGAGTGGACTGCACCACGCCTTAAGAACTTGTGGAACGCTCAGGCCCTCCCGTTCATAAAGTCGACGCGCAACAGATTTGCCCGGACTCGTAAGACTGACAGCCCGGACACACCTTCCGAGTCAGCCACCTTGATTGAATCCAAATCCTCGGATTCCTCACAAGAAGTGATTGCGAAACTCGAAGAAGATCAAGTGAGCATGAGTAGCGAAGAAGCATCGGCACGCTTTGCCGCAGCCCTGATGGCTAGGCTATTCAGCGATGAACAGATGAGAATTTTGCGTAGCGCTCGGATCGAGGATGAGGGTGACTCCCTGGAGTTGAGCACCGCCGAAAATCCCACGCGTCAGCAAATCGCGGAAAATGTCAGATTGATACTTGAGGCGAATCCTTCACTGCTCACCAACGAGTCCTTGGCTGAGCTTGGGAAGATTCTCGCAAGAATTCAATCCAGGCCAAGTATATGATGCGCCTGACTGAGTCGTAGAAGCGTGTAGTCCAGAAATGAAGAACACCCCGCGCCCGACCAGCGGACACGAGGTGTTCTTCGCTAGGGGGGTGCACCTCACTTCGCCACCGGCGGGCGCATCCTCACCCCCGCCCGCTTGAGTGCCTTCCATACCGTGCTGCCGCTGATACCGAACTGCTTCCCGATCTGGTTCGTGCTCAGCCCCTGCCCGTAAAGCTCCGTGGCTTGCTCCACCTTCGCTGGTGTCATCTTGGTCAACGGGCGCTTCGCAACACCCGCACGTTCCAGGTGCCGATCCACCGTGTGGCGGTGGACTCCATACTTCCGCGCGAGCGCCTGCTCGGTGGCACCGTGCCGGTATGCCTCCACCAACTCGGCTACTTCGTCGGGCGACAGCATCCGGCACTCGCGGATCTCAGTCGCTACCGCAGGATCCACCACAATCGGCCTTACCTGCGGAACCTCCACTTGACCAGCGCCTTCCAGTGCCTTGAACAGGCGCGCAAGTGGCTTCCCAGGGTTCGAAAGCGAGTCACGGAGGCGCACCAAGAGATAATGATTTTCATTACCAAAACAGAGGTCGTCGCAGCAGTGCGGCGATCTTTTGTGTTGGATATTCGTTGTTGTATGTGCCACAAAGCTACGAAGCATAACGGCGTGACCTCTATTGCGGGGTTCGAATCTGGTTAGGGTCTTTGCCATCCGGTACATGATTTGTCAAATAGCCGACCCCTGATGGCGAGACCAGCTATGTACCGGACTTGTTGCAAAAGACGCAACAAGAGCGCATGCTTAATTTAGGTAAGCGGAGAAACGCCGGATGCCACGAGTCAGCCCAGGAGAGCATTACAAACGCTATGTTTTCTTGCGGCTTGCGTGGCTGGACTTCCCTAAGTTGTACGCAGTTCTCTCGCTTCATGAACAATGGCAACTCCATGAGTTCTATCAGCCGTCTAAGCAGCCGACTAGAGCTGAGCTCACCACCCACATTAGAAATCTTGCCGTCGTGAAGCCTGCGCTTGTCCACCAAGCCGGCAAGCACGCCCGACTGATACAGCGCGTCTTTCGGCAGATTTCTGAGGAGCTTGATATTCCACGTTCGGAGTGGAATTCGGTGTTAAGCACACCGATTCGACGCCGCAATCCATCGCCGGCACGCATGGATGCGTTGGATGGAAAACGCTACACGATTGCGGTGGTGGCGAGGCCGGAGGTGAATATGAAACTACTCATCCGCGCATTAATTGAGCTTACTGCTACTAAACAAGAGAGTTGAGCTGTCGCCATGCTTTCCTTTTACTGTCAAAAAAACTATACTGGTTGTAGTAAATGGAGATATGTCAACATGTGGACACACCCTGATGTCACCGGACAAAACATAACAGCCCAGTTTCCCGAAGTGTTCGACAAGCACGATTTTCTATACTTCAGCTTGCCCAGCGGACGCATGGCGAACTTCTTTAAGAGTTCTCAATATTTGGATGCGTCCCGTCGTACGCGAGATATAGGGAAAATCTTCTCTGCTGTGCAGTGCGCAATGCAGACCGACAAGCATAAGAGTCTCGAGCAGTTCCTGAAAGGTAAGGGTGCTAAAGAGCAACTCGCAAACGCCTTGACGTCAGAGGATGTAGGCATCTTGCTTGATGAGTTATTCAACGAGTACAACGATAAGTATGGCATGGGTCGTCAGATACGCGCTTTCTACAGGGAGAATCTCGACGAGGACGGTCGACGTACACTCCTCGGTAAAATTCCGCTACCGTCCCATCTCTGGCAGTCCGACGCCAATCGACGGCTCGACGCGCGAGTCAACTTCTTACTTGAAATGCGCAACGATGATAGTCATGCAGCGACCTACCAGCCTCTGGCTGATGAAAGACATATGCCTCGACATTGCGAGCGAGGCAAGGGTAATCCACCGACCACATGGCCGGTCTATCTGACCTTTGAAGATCTACACGAAATCACTAGACGAGCGCTGGCGCATCTTTGGCTAAAAGAGTATGAAACCTACTGGCACGGCGGTGGCAAGGAAATTATCGAAGAGAGCGTCGCCCGAGTCCAGAAACAGTGCGACGAACTGAACTCGCGCAGATAGGCAACCAGCGGGCATATCTTTACACGTACATCATACTAAGCTCTGAAAGAGACAAGATTGCGATATACTGAGTAGCGAATATGAGGCAGAAGAAAACAATGCAGAGAAAACTCCGGCAATGGAGAGTTCGATTATCATTCTCCCCTCTACAGAGAAGAGATTTCATACAACGTACACTAGATTCAATCGCCCTTCACTCAAAAAGAACCGTGCTCCTTGGTGGAGCTGCGACGACTGCGGTCTTATTCGTGACTGGTCGCAGTATCGTTGAAGCGGATAATATCTTAAGTGGTTTTCTGATCAACTTGAGCGCGAGTACGGCTATAATTGTCGTCACTACTCTGTTAATTGAAACTCTCCAAGACCGGCGCCAAAACGCGCTTAAATCAACATCAGCGGTCATGGCCTACGACAAAGTAGAGCAGGAAATACGCCACTTAGTCGGCGCAGCTCGGTATCTCTACTTCGGCAAAGACAATACGGATATTATGAATGACGAGAGATTAAGTAAACTCTCTCGATCAATAGACAGAAACGGCAGGTATTGGGAGTTTGTGTGGGAAGTGAGAAAAATTGAAGTTGAGTATCTCTCCGCCCTCACCGATTCCCGACTTGCTCAGCTCGAACGGAATGAAGCAGAGATACTCCACGAGAAGCTCATAAAAGCAGCCAAGACAGTGCAAGACGTACTTCAACTGCACGGTCAATCTTTAGATTCTGAAACACATACCGAATTCGTCTACATATGGCAAATGTTACATGATTGTTGGGATAGCGACAGTCGACAGGCGGGGTTTATTATGAAACTTAAACACCCGCACTCCAAGATAGGCAAAGAAGGTGCATTTTATATGCGTGCATTTTTTGAAGCCCTCGAAGAATCATGCATCTCACTGGCTGGGCTGCCTTTAAGAAAGAGTTCTCACTACTTCACTTCTTAAGCGCTTTCCCAACCGTACTCGCACTCACTCCAAGTTCCCGACCAACACGCACCAAACTCCATCCCTGCGCCTGGAGCTCGCGTGCTCGTGCAATCCTACCGGGTGTCATCTTGACCATGGGACGCTTGGCGACGCCTGCGCGCTCGAGATGCCGGTCTACCGTATGGCGATGGACGCCATACTGACGAGCCAGTTCGTTCATTTCGGCTCCATGCCGGTATGCCTCGACCAGTCCTGTCACTTCGTCCGGCGACAACATCCGACACTCGCGGATGTCCGTCGCTACAGCCGGATCGGTCGGCGCGGGCTCTACCTGTTGTGACAACGCCACCACACCGGCATCCCCCAGCGCTTTGAGTAGCCGAACCAGGGGCTTACTGGGGTTCGAAAGGGAGTCACGGAGGCGCACAGGGAAAATCGCAGGTCAAGGGCCCTTCCGTCCGGCAGACGGGAGGGCCTTTGGGCTGTCGGGGGCCTGGGGAGTGCCAGGCCTGCAACTGGCGGCTGATCGCGCGGGAAATTCCTGCCGTGACCGTCGTGGCCAGGATCCAGCCCGACGCGATCAGTGTGCAGGCCAGCCATTGGCCGGTGTCCCGGGGAGCGAAGGCGGATTCCTGGCCGAAGGTGATGATCGGGACCAGCAGGTCGAGGGTGTAGAAGACGGCGTTGAACTGTGGTGTCTTGCCCGCTTCGAGCGGTGCCGGAGGATACGGGCCGAAGTACAGCGCGCCGCAGACGAGCAGGTCCAGCAGCCAGAGGCAGGCGCGGAGGGGACGGTAGCCGTAGCCGACGGCCGCGTCCTGGACGTATCCCCAGACGCGGACGTACGGGGCGAGCGCCGTACGGCGGTGGCGCTGTCTGGCGAGCAGCGTGGAGGCGCCTTCCTGCGCTCGTCTGTCAGTCGCCGGGAGTGGCGGTCAGCGCGTCGACCAGTTGCCGGGCGCGTGTCTCCTCGCTCAGGAGGAGCTCGACCAGCGGGCCCGTGCCCGGGTCGACCGGCGATTCGCCGCCGGAGTCGGCCGTACTCACCGCACTCGGGCCCGCGGCCTCTTCGAGGTACTGCTCGACGGGGCGGGCGTCGGCCGTCAGAAGGACGTGATCGCCGGTCAGCGCACTGTGCACCGAGGCGTAGTCGATGCCCAGGCCGGCCAGCCGCTCGCCGCCCGCGTACCGGGTGTCGGGAGCGGGAGCGTTCTCCGCCGCCAGGTGCGGGTACCGGAGCGCGACCTCGTGGGTGGCGAGGATCGCCAGCAGGACGTGCTCGGTGCCGACCGTCCTGTCGCCGAGGCGACGCGCCTGCTCGTAGGTCTCCATCCCGGTCCACCAGGCGGGCTTGGACGCCAGGTTGATCCCGGCGCTCTTGACCAGCCAGCGCTTCCAGAAGGGCAGATGACGGTACTGGTCACGACCGAGAAGTACGTCGCGGGTGGCGTGCAGATGGGGTGCGAGGCCGTCCGCCTCACCGACCGTGCCACCGGTGCCTCCGTCGAGGCGGTCCCGTACGGCTTGCGGTGAGATCCCGCAGACGCCCAGCAACTCGACCGCGCGGTTGCCCTCCACCCGGCTGTCCTCCACATTGCTGTCCTCCGTACGGCTGTCCTCCTCCAGCAACGCCCGCAGCAGATGGACCGCGCCGAACTTCGACGCGCCTTCTCGTCGTGCCTGACCCATCGCCGCCGTCAACGCTCCGGCCGCGGCGCCCGTGAAGCGGTCGCGCCGGCCCCCGTCCTCCCCGAGCACGTCCTGCGCGGCGACGCTTCCCTCGGCGTCGTCGGCGCCGCGCCACGCGTCGTCCCGGCCCATCCGGTCCCGTATCACCGCCAACAGCACGGTCTGGGTGGCCCCTTCGGCGGCGAGTGCTTCGCGCGCGGGCCCTTTGGTCGTGGTGATGGCGGCGAGAAGGTGCTCGGTGCCGATGGCCGCGCCGTCGGTCGCGAGCGCGCCGCCCCGGGCGGCCCCCAGGATGCCTACGGTCTTCCAGTCGGGCTCGATGAGTGCTTCCACGATCGCTTCCATGCTGCCTTCCCGCTTCTTGCCGGTCATGGCGTCCAGCCTCCCCGACGGCGGGTGGAGATCGCGTCGCACCAGGGGTGGATCTCCTTCTCCATCTGTGGATAGGGAACGGGCTCGAGTGAGGGAGTACGGGGGCGGCGTCCCGAAACCACGGAACGCCGCCCCCGAGTCGCCGACGCGGATCAACTGGTCGTGCAGGCAGTGCCGTTGACCGTGAAGGCGGTCGGCGCCGCGTTCGTCGTCCCCTTCACCCCGATGAAGCCGACGGTGACCGAGCCCGCCGCCGGGATCGTGGCTGTGTAGGAGGCGGGTACGACGCTCACGGCGGCGCCCGTCTGGGTGGGCGTGCCGCCCCACATGTTGCTGATGGTCTGGCCGTTGGCGAAGGAGAAGCCCAGGGTCCAGTTGGTGAGGGTGGCCGTGCCCGTGTTGCGGAGGGTGATGTCGCCCTGGAAGCCGCCCTGCCACTCGCCGACCACTCGGTAGGCGACCGAGCAGCTGACTCCGGGGGTGCCGCCACCCTGGGACGTGGTGACGTTCACCGTCGCCGAGCGGGACGAACGGTTGCCGGCCGCGTCACGGGCGTACACGGCGAAGGTGTACGCCGTGGCCGCGGTGAGGCCGGTGACCGTGACGGTGCCGGTGGTGGAGGCGGCGACCGTGGTCTCCGTACCGCCGCTGCTCACCCGTACGACGTCGTAGCCGGCGACGCCGACGTTGTCCGTCGAGGCGGCCCAGGTCAGGGTGGTCGAGGTGGCGGTGGTCGCGGAGGCGGCCGGGGTGCCGGGGGCGGTCGGGGCCTGGGTGTCGGTGCCGGTACCGGCGTAGATCGTGGCCTCTTCGGACGTCTGGGCGATGCCGTTGGCGCCGTTGAAGATGCGCTGGCCCCAGGAGCTGAGCTGCGTCGGGGCGAAGCCGATCGACAGGTCGAGGATCGGGTCCGTGTTGCCGCTCCAGGACCAGGCCAGATAGCCGAGGTCGAGTTGCTCGGCCGTGGCCATCATCGTGTCCTCGTCCGGGTCGCCCCACTGGTCGGCGGGGCCGCCGAACTCGCCTATCAGGATGGGGAGTTCTGCCGTGACGAAGGCGTTGAGGTAGTCGGTGATCTCTGCCGCCGTGTCGAAGACGCTGTACATGTGGATCGAGAAGATCAGGTTGCCGGTGGTGTCCGCGTTGTACACGGACTGGGCGTTGGCACGCATGACGCCCTGCCAGTCCTGGCCCCAGTTGGGCGCGTCCACCATGATCGTGTGCTCGAAGCCGGCGGCGCGGAGTTTCTGTACGGCGGCGATGGTGGGGGCGGTCCAGCCCGCCGGATCGGTGTTGCCCCAGGGCTCGTTGCCGATGTTGATGACGACGTAGTTCTCCTGGCCCGCGAGCACGCTCTTGAGGCCGATCCAGTAGTCGGCCGCCTGGTCGAGCGTGCCGGCGGCGGCGTCCTCGCCGTAGCCGGTGGTGTCGTGCACCTCCAGTACGCAGATCAGCCGGTTGGCCTTGCACTGGGCGACGACGGCGGCCACGTCGGCGGCGGTGTTCGCGGTCCAGCGGTGGCCGTCGGCGAGGACGACGCGGACGGTGTTGGCGCCCAACGCCTTGACGTCCCTGAGGGATTGGGTCTGGTTCGGGTACCAGGTGTGGGCGTGGTTGACGCCCCGCATCACGAAATCGTTGCCGTTGCCTTCGAGGAGACGGCCGTTGGAGATGTGAATGCCGGTGGCCTGGGTGGTGGGGGGCGGCTCGACCACCTCATGTGCCTGCGCCTGGGCGGGAGTTGGGGCGAGCGCCAGGAGACCGAGGAGGGTGACCAGTGCGGTCAGCAGGACGGCTAAGGGGCTCTTTCGCGTGGTGCTTCTCGTGGTGCTTCTCGTGGTGCTTCTCGTTGTTCTCACTGCGACTCCAGAAAGTGAGCGCCAAGAAACTTCAGCATCAGCGGAAACGTGGGAGCGCTCCCATAAACCCACTGCGGCAGGGGCACGTCAAGGCGTCGCGCACACGCAGGAACCCTGGACCTATACTTGCATGAAAGAAAGTTTCATTGCCGAAACGCTCCCAGCACGGAGCCAACCATGCGAGGTCGTACGTCGTGAACGGGTTCATCGGACGCCGAACCGAGCTCGCGCAGCTGGACGCCCTGACGCACGCCGTCCAAGCCGGCGGGCGCAGCGGACGGCCAGGGCGGGCGGTGCTGATCCGCGGGCGGCGCCGCGTGGGCAAGTCCCGGCTGGTCGAGGAGTTCCTTGAGCGCGCGGAGATGCCGCATGTCTTCTTCACGGCCGTCGGCGGATCCCGCGAGGAAGATCTGACAGGTTTCACTGCCGAGGTGGCAGCGTCCAGCCTCCCCGAAGCCGCCCGTTTCGCAGAATTCGCAGCCCCTCAGTCCTGGGACGCGGCACTCGGTCTGCTCGCAACGGCCCTGCCCACCGACAGGCCCAGTGTCGTCGTACTCGACGAGATGCCCTACCTCGTTCGCGAGGACCCCACCTTCGAGGGCGCCCTACAGAAAGCCTTCGACCGGAACCTGTCCAAGTTGCCCGTACTGCTGGTCCTCATCGGCTCCGACATCGCCATGATGGAGAAGCTGAACACCTACGGTCGCCCCTTCTACCAGCGCGGCACCGAGATGGTCGTCCCCCCGCTCACCCCGCACGACGTCGCCACCATGCTCGATCTGTCTCCCGCGAATGCCTTCGACGCCTATCTCGTCTCCGGCGGGCTCCCTTTGATCCTGGAGGAGTGGCCGCACGGCACCGACCTCTGGGGATACCTGCGGCAGGCTCTCCGCATGCCCACCTCGGCCCTGCTCGTCAGCGGCGAGCGCTCCATTGCCGCCGAATTCCCCACAGAGGCGCAGGCCCGTACCGTCCTTGGTGCCATCGGGCACGGCGAGCGCACCTTCACCCTCATCGGCCGGGCCGCCGGCGGCCTCAACCCCGGCTCCGTCACCCGCTCCCTGGATTTCCTCACCGGCCGCCGCATGGTCGCCGCCGAGCTGCCCCTGTCCACCAGGCCGAGCCGTGAGACCCGCTACCGTATCGACGACCCCTATCTGCGCTTCTGGCTCTCGTTCATCGGCCCCGGTATCCCGGCCGTCGAGCGCGGACGCGGCGACCGAGTACTGGATGCCATCCACACCAGCTGGCCCTCGTGGCGCGGCCGGGCCATCGAGCCCGTGCTCCGGGAAGCGCTCTGGCGTCTGGCCGACGACCGCCTCCCCGAGGACACCAACGCCATCGGTGGCTACTGGACCCGCACCAACGACCCCGAGATCGACCTGATCGGCGCCGACCGCTCCCCCATCGCCAAGAAGATCACCTTCGTCGGCTCCATCAAGTGGCTGGAGAACAAGCCCTTCGACCACCGCGACCTCGCCCGCCTCATCACCCACCGCTCCCAGCTCCCCGGAGCCGACGACGACACTCCACTCGTCGCCGTCGCCCGCAGCAACTGCACCGCCGAAGGAGTTCTCGGCTTCACCCCCGAAGACCTGATCAACGCCTGGCCCTGACCGGACGGCTCGTCATCCAGCGCTGGATCGCGAGCTGCGGAACGTACGGCGATACGCGTCCGGGGGCACCCCGATCGTGCGGTTGAAGTGGCGGCGCAGGGTGGTGGCGGTGCCCATGTCGACGGCCTCGGCGATGGCGTCGACGCTGTCGCCGGTGGCCTCCAGCAGTTCTTGTGCGCGCCGGATGCGCTGGGTCAGCAGCCACTGGAGCGGGGTGGTGCCGGTGATCGTGCGGAAATGACGGCCGAGGTTGCGCGAACTCATGTTCGCCCGGCGGGCCAGGTCCTCCACGGTCAGCGGGCGGTCGCGGCGGGCGGGTGGCGCGGGGGCGGGACATCTACGCGGTGAGCGCGCCGTTGGCTGTGAAGGCGGTGGGGTGGGTGTTGGCGGGGCGGGGGCGGGGGGGTGGGGGTTGTGTCGGCGGGGGCGGTGTTCGACGCGGCGGATTTCCTTGGCGCTCTGTCGGCGCACATCTCACTCGAAGTGCTTCGGTAGGCGCCCGTCAACTCGTGCGCCAGGCGCCGAGGAGTTCCTCGGGACCGTACGCCGCCTGGAGCCCGGAGCAACTGACCCCATTGCGGGAGACCGCGACGAGCGGTACCGGCTCGTCGGTGATCGCCGCGCGATGCTTCTGGAGCACGGCCAGGTCGTGGCTGTCGAACACGGAGTTCTCCAGCCACTTGACCGAGCCGAGGAAGAGCAACTGCCGGGCCACCGGCTGCCGGTCGGCGCCCACGAGGTCGATCTCGACGTCGTTGCTGCGGGTCCAGTACCCGCCGATCGCCGGGGCGGCGGGCAGGGTGCCGTCCGGCAGGAGTCGGGCGAGGGACTCCCGGACCAGGGGCTCGATCGCGCGGCCCCGCCAGCTCGTCCACCGTTCCTTGATCCGGCCCAGCGTGAGATCCCCTCGCCCACGTTCGATCTCCGCCATGTGCGGGTCCAGGAACGCGAGCCAGAACCGCAGGTAGGGGTCTGCCACCCGATAGCGGCGTTCCTTCGACGGCCGTAGGGAGAGGGGCAGTTCGGCTGCCACGATCCCTTTCCCGGTCAGGAGCTCGGTGGCACGGGTGAGAGTGGTGTGGGAGATGCCGCCGGCGGCGCGGGCGATGTTGGTGAAGGTCCGCTCGCCGGTGCCGATGGCCCGTAGGACTTCCCCGCTCATCGCCTGTGGGGGGAACTCCGCGGCGAGCGAGCGCTCGGCGGAGACCAGCAGTGCCGAGATGGGATTGTCGAGCGAGTCACGGAGGAACTCCCATACGTCCGCTCCGGGCCGCCACTCCGCGCAGATCAGTGGTAGGCCGCCGGTGATCAGGGCGGCGTCGAAGGCGGCCGCCGGTTCCAGGTCGAGCATCTCGCCGATGTCGGCGGGGTTGAGCGGGCCCACGACCATCTCCCGCCCGCGCTGGTGGAAGGGGCGGTCGTAGCTGTTCAGCGCCTCCATCATCGACAGGTCGGAGCCGACCAGGAGGAGCAGGACCGGCTTGCGGCTGAGCAGCCGGTCCCACGCCCGCTGCAACATGCCCTCGAAAGCGTCGATGCGGTCCATGAGATACGGGACCTCGTCGATGACGACCACGCTCGGGCGGTCGTCGGGCAGGACCTCGGCGAGGAGCCTGAAGGCCGCGTTCCACTGCGTGGGGGCCTCCTCCGAGAACAGTTCCCGGCCGGGGAGCGTGGACCGGTCGACGGCATCGAGCAGCTCCGTCAGCTCGCCCTCCGCCGTTCCGCCGGCCGCGGTGAAGAAGAGATACGGCGTCTCGGTACGCCGGAGGAACTCCTCGACGAGGCTGGACTTGCCTACTCGGCGCCTGCCTCGCATGAGGATGCACTGGCCTGGCGCCGGCGACCCGGCGGCATCGCCGACCGCTTGCAGGGCGGTGCGGAGGACGGTCAGCTCGCGGTCCCTGCCGATGAAACGGCGCATGAGAAGACTCCCGTAGACAATGGTATCGGTAGCGATACTATCGCCGTCGATACCATCTCGCCCCCGGGCAGCAGCCGATGGCCCGCCAGGCAGACCTCCCGTATCTTCGGGCAGCTCCGCCTCCTCGGGCTGGTCAGCGACCGGGCCGGCGGAAGAAGATCGCCTCAACGGAGTGGCACGCGAGGCGAGTTCGTCCCGAAGGGTCGCTCCGCCTCTGCTCCTGGAAGGTGGACAACCCCCCATGAAGCAAATCGCCAAACAGGCGGTCCTGGCCGCGCTCACGTCCGTCGCGGTGACGGCCTCGCTCACCGTCGGCGCGACGAGCGCGTTCGCGATCAACGAGGGCACGTGCAGCAGGACCGACTTCCTGCAGATCACCATCCACCGGCCCGGCGAGAACTCGCAGATGCGGTGCTACGCCAACGCCGGAGAGGCCGACCTGATCTCCACGAACTGGTGGGTCACCCGGATCTCGACGGGCAACAACCGCGTCCAGTGGCTCGGGGACGGAAGCTGGCAGCCCGCTCAGGGGATCAACAAGTGGACCGTCATGACCTGGCCGAACCATCCGGGCGGGGTCAGCATCAACAAGGTCAGGATCCTCTGAAGCACCGGCTGACCGGCTGTACGGGACGGCGGTCCTGGCGATCGCCGTCTCCGGCCGACATGGCCACGGCAGGCCACGGCAGGGCTATGAGAAAGCCCAGCCGCTCCACTGCCCGACCCGAACGGCGACCACGGGGCCCTGGGGAGGGGAGTCCTTGTACTGCCCGTACCGGTCGTACTTGCCGCAAAGCAACTCCACCGCGTGGAGCCGCTCCTCGCCGTCCTCCAGGACTTCCCCGCGCCCGTCGGCACGCGCCCACCACAGCCGTGCCCAGTCCTCGTCATAGTGGTCGACCAGCACCGTCACCGACGGGTTCTCCCGGATGTTGCGCAAGCGGCGCAGGTCCCACGTGCTTTTGGGCTTGTGGTCGACGGCGAAATACAGGACGTCGTCCAGGACGACGAAGGTCACGGGTACCGCGTGGGGTACCCCGTGGCGGTCGGCCGTCGCCAGCCGGGCGACGGGCGATGCGATGAAACGTTCCCGGGCAACTGGTGGCGAGAGTTTCATGCGTCCCACGGTAGTCGCGCGGATCTCCATTGCTCCTGCCGTCTTCCGCCAGGAAAAGGGGACGGGAGGAGGAACTTTGGCGCCAGCACTTCTTACCCGCGCGCCAACAGGCGGGGCTTCGGCGGGCACTCGACATGCAGGTGCACCGTGTCGCCGCCCGCTGAAGCGGAGAACTTGTCGTACGAGGTGTACTTCTCGTCGTTCAGGATCGGCTGGCCGCACTTTCCGCAGAGCCTCTTCATGAGGTCTTCCCCCTACGCGCCTTCGACCACTCGTGACGCAATCGATCGGCTTCCGGACACGCTCGGGACGTGTCGGCCCGGCACGGGACGCACGAAGAGCAGTGCTCCATCAGTGACAGATACCTGTGGGCCACTGGGTCGGTCACAGCCGCGCTCGTCCGGCGCGCGCCGCCGCCGCTCACGGCGTGTTCTCCGAAACCGTAGGAGCGCCCACCGCGAGCATGCGCGCAATGCGGTCGGCGCACTCCCTTTCAGCGCCCCGCTCACCGATCTCGTAGTCGAATCCGGTGACGTACCGGTCGGCGACAGCGACAATCTCCTCGGTGAGACGGCTGTTGCGGGGGTTCGTGACGTGCAGCCGCAGTTCGGCTTCGTTCACGACCACCTGGAGGCGGTGTTCTTCCAGGTGGGAAGCGAGTTGTCGCAGGTCGTCAATGTCCACGGATCGACGATCCCAGCCGGTCCGCTGGTTCGGGATACGACAATCTATGACACGGAGTGGATCATGCGAACGGTGACGATCACGGGCAGCCGCAACACAGGGCACCGGACGCCTGAGGAGTACGCCCGGATCTTCGAGGCCTATGTGGGGCCGTTCGCGAACGACGACGCGCACTTCTGCATCGGCGGCGCCGTCGGCATCGACTCCTTGGCCTTGGTCTGGCTGGCCGAGAACACTGCAGCGGACCTCACGGTCGTCGTGCCGGGCACTGTCGGGCAACAGCCCCCCGAGGCCCGGCAGGCAATCGCCCGTACCCGCGACCGGATCAAGGAGATCGTCGAACTCCGGGCCGCAGAGCTGGAATCTGCCGCGTATCACGCACGGAACCGGTGGATGGTCGACCGCTCGTCGATGACGATCGGCTTCCCACACCGCGACGAGTCCGGCTCCGGGACGTGGCAGACCATCAACTACACATCCGATCAGGGGAAGCCACGCCTGATCGTGCCCGTGTAGACGCCAACTGCCGCACTCTGGACGGATGGACGGCGTGAACGGCATGGACTGTGGCACAGACCGAGCTGCGGGGGCGGCCTCGTTGAAGGCGCTGCGACACCGGCGCGGCCTGTCGCTCGCCGGGCTCGCCCGCGCCCTGATCGGCATCGCCGAGGACCTGCACCAACCCCAACTGCCGTCCGTGGTCAACGTCCAGCGCTCAGCGGCCCGTTGGGAATCCGCGAAGGCGCCGATGCCGGACGAGCGGTACCAGTTCCTCCTGGCGCATCTCTACGCCCGAACCCCCGGGGGCGGCCTCCCCCTGGGTGCGGGATCCGACTTCGCCGAGTACCTGTACGCGCTCGGCCTCTTCGGGGAGAGCGAGCGCCGGATCGGTGAACTGCGCAGCCTCGTCGTCCGCGCTACGACCGACGACGGTGGCGGCATGCTCGCACTTCTCGCCCCGGGTCTGCGAACCGGCCTCGCCACTGCGCTGGCAGACCCGGCGCAGGCGGACGACCGGACGGTGGCCGGGCTCGCGTCCGTCGTGTCCGACGTCAACGCCGAAGTGGGCTCGCTGCCGATGGTGCGTCTCCAACTCCTGCTCGCCCCCGCAGTGGAGGCGGCCCGCCGCCTTGTCGCCGGGCCTACACCCGAACCGCTCCTCCCCCGCCTGCGGGAAGTCATGGTGGCCGCGACAACTCTCGCCGGGCGGCTGGCCTTCGAGACCCGCGACGACATGGCGGCCCACGCCCTGTACGCGGAGGCCACCCGCGAGGCGAATCTGCTCGGCCAGCCGTGGCGACAGGCCGGCGTCCAGCTGAGCCACGCCCTGGTCACCCTCTACTCCGCGCGGGGCCTCGAAGGCGCGCGCCAACTCGTCGACGACGCGGTACGGGTGGCGGGGTCGGGCGACTCGGTCCTCGTACGGGCACGAGCACACGCCCTGCGAGCGGAGATCGCGGCCAGGGCCGGACAGGACCGTCAGGCGCAGGGGGCGCTGGCACTGGCGTGGTACGACGTCGAGACCGACCACGCCGACGACCCCGCCCCGGCCTCGTTCACGCCCGCGTACCTCCGTGGCTTCGAAGGCGTCTGCGAGTTGTACGTCGGCGATGCGGCGGTTGCGCAGGATCGGTTCGCGCACTCGGCGGAAGCACTCCGTGCGCCGCGCGAGCAGGTGCAGCGCGCGATCGTCCGGACCGACCAGGCGCTCGCCCGCATCCGCCTCGGGGAACCGAGGGCCGCGGCCGATCTGCTGCACGAGTGTGTGAGCGGGGCGACGGCGACGGGCGGCCGGGTGCCTGCGATCCGGCTTCGGCGAGCGCGGCGCGAGCTACGGCCGTGGCGGCGGGAGGAGTGGGTGACCGACCTCGACGACCACCTCATGGACGTACTCGGGTCGTGACGGGATCCCGTGCCGGACGGCGGCAGTTCAGGAGGCGTCGCCGACAACAGTCGGCGGGGCGCTCGTGATGTTGGATGGCAGGAAGCTGAAGAACATGGCGAACACGGAGAAGACCCGGTACGCGATCCGCCTCGCCGAGGCGTGAGAGGAGTTCGACGGTGGCTGAGGACCTGTCCGCGGTGGCGCGGTTCCTGTACGAGGCGGGCACGCTGAAGCAGACCAGGCGCACCGGGTGGTGGATGGCCGGCGTACGCGACCCCGAGTCGGTGGCCGAGCACTCCTGGCGGACCGCGCTGCTCGCGACGATCATCGCGAAGCTCGAAGGTGCCGATCCTGCGCAGGCGGCGTTTCTGGCGGTGTGGCACGACTCGCAGGAGACCCGTACCGGCGACGTGAACCACCTCGGCAAGAAGTACGCCTCGGACGCGGACCCGCAGGCCGTCACCGCCGACCAAGTCGCGGGCATGCCCGAGGTGTTGGCCTCGGCGGTGCGGGAGATCGTCGCCGAGTACGAGGCCAAGGAGTCCCCGGAGGCGATCTGCGCCCGGGACGCCGACAAGCTGGACTCGCCGACGCGGTGCTGGCTACGGGGTCTCTGGACTGGCTGCGGGCGGCGCTCGGGGAGAAGCGGGGCTGACTTCGGTCCGTTTCCGGGTCGGTCCTGTCGACAACGGCAGCTACGTCAGTGGCTCCTACGACAGTTGGAGCAGCTGGACGCCGACAGCGGGTAGCGTGCCGTCGGCGTCCTGCCTCACTCCTCCTCGTCCGCTCGGTAGTCGCCGTTCGCCACATCGAAGAGGAGCGAGTGCCAGAATCCCGGATCCTCGCGCAGGGTGGACGGGTCGATTTCCTCGATGGCGCTGCGGAGTGAATTCGTGATCTCTTCCAGTTCGTCGGGATCCGCGTCGGCAGCGGTCTCAGAGGTCTTCCTCTCGAACACCTCAAGACATTCCGCGAAAGCCTGCGGTGAAGCACTCACATGGAATTCGGTGGACGCGTACGCCTCCACATACAGGACGGCACCGGTCTCAGCGTCGACGTAGTAGGACCCTTCGCCCTCCACGTCGTACCCGATCCGTACGACCTCGCGGTCCACCGCCCCGCCGAGGTCCGGGCCGTCGGCCTCGTCCGCGGTGAAGAGGACGGAGGCCACGGGCAGGCCGGTGGCCGTGAGGAACTCACGAGCCACCCGGTCCTGGACTCGTCCCACATACGAGGCCGAATACTGATGGTTCTCCATGCGATGAACACCTTGTTCTGATCGTGGCCGTTCCGACCGTCCCGTTCCGGTCAGCCTATTGGAACGGCAGCCCCCAGTTTCCTGACTTGGCGTCGCGGAACAACTGGCTCACGGCCGACTTCCTGGCGTCCTGCGCCGCCTTGCCTTCGGCCGAGGTCGTCCATGGCCAGGAATACGACGTCGGAATCCCCGCGTCGTCGAGCTTGCGGCGGCACTGGTTCGTCCCGATGCACGGTTGGAACTCCGAGTACATTTCGGTGATCGAGTCCCCGTGCTCCCTCATCAGTTTCAGTTCCGCGTGGTTGCCGCGTCCCCGTGACGAGTGCGCGACCGCGATCCGGGACACACCGTCCGAGTCGACGTACCGGGCGGCGGCAAAGTTGTTGCCCGTGTTGGACGTCCTCAGGCGCTCCTGGATGACCGCCTGGCTCAGGTCGGTGCTTCCGTACTCGACCTCACAGTTGTGGACGAGTACGGGTGCCGCGCCCGCCAGTACGTAGTACGTGTGCAGACTGCTGACGCTGAGGTTGTGGACCGTGGCGTCGGGCGCCGTCCAGCGCTTGACGGCAGTGACCTGGACGAGGGTGCCGGCACCGGTCTGGAGCCACTGGCCGGCCTTGAGGTCGGTGGCCTTGATCCAGGTGCCCAGTTCCGGAACCCAGAAGGGGTGGCCGTCGGTCGCCGTGACGTCGGCGGTCTGCGAGCCCTTCGTGCCGTCGGTGTCGATGGTGACCTTGACCAGGTGCTTGACGCCCTCGCCCTTGATCTCGGAGGTGACCGTCTCCACCCGGGTCTCGCCCGTTTCCGGGTCGGTGGCCATGACCCGCTCGCCAACCTCGACGTCCTTGATCTCCTTGGCGGAACCGTCGGCCATGAGAACCCGGGTGCCGGGCGTGAAGCTGTTGGTCGTGCAACTGTCGGCGGACCCGCCACCGTCCGAGCCGCCGTCGGACCCACCGCCGCCCGAGTCCGCGTCATCGCGCCCCGAACCCCCGCGGGAACCTCCCGACTTGGACTCCGCCCGGCCTCCGCCGGATGAACCCTTGTTCTGCGCGGTCTTGCGAGCCTGGACCTGCGGAGCATTGCCCCGCGCGCCCTTCGACCCTGTGTGCGCCTTCTTCTTGGCGGCCTCGGCGGCGGCCTTGGCCGCCTCTCTCGCCTTCCGTTTCGCCTCGGCCGCGGCAGCCTCCGCCGCCTTCTTCGCCTTGATCAGCGCGGCCTTGGCCGCCTTCGCCGCCTTGAGGCCGATCTCCGCGGCGGCCTTGGCCGCCTTCCACGCCTTCACCGCGCTCAGCGTCGCGTTGAAGGCCTTCCACATCTTCTTGCCCTTGGAGAAGACACTCGTCCACGGAATCGCGTCCATCAGGAGACTGCCGCAGGCCCACAGGTCGCCCTGGGAGAAGCAGCCGACCACGTCGTTCCAGCCGATGAACTCCTTGAACACCGCCCAGCCAACCGACAGGATCACATCGCCGATCGAGACCGACAGGGTGCGCTGGTACTCGGCGATCTGGCTCTCCAGCGCCGCGATCGACGCGTCGAAGCTCGACGCCGACGAGGTCAGACCGGACGGGTCGGAGTGCGTGATCGGGTTGTTGTTCGCGTACGAGTAGCCGTTCGCCTGGAGCGGGTCGCTGTGGTCCAGGGCCGGGTCCGCTGACACGAAGCGGCCTGTCGCCGGGTCATACTCCCGCGCGCCCAGATGCACCAGGCCCGCAGCCTTGTCGTCGTCGCCCGTCGCGAACGCCGTGCGCGAGCGCGCCGTGTTGTACCCCTTGCGGTCCTCGCCCCAGGGGTCCTTCTTCGTGATGCGGACCGCCTGGCCGCCGTCCAGCCGGACCTCGGCCAGCGGGGTGCCGTTGTGGTCGACCGCCTGGGCGAACAGGTGCTCGCTGACGCCCGTTGCCGAGGACGCCTCGCGGTAGCGCGTCACCGTCGGGGCACCCGCGTGGCCGTAGGAACGCTCGGCCGAGCGGACCTTGCCCGAGACCGTCAGGGAGACGGTCGTGTCCGGCAGGTGCAGCACCGCACCGGAGGTCGAGCGCTCCAGTACGCGGTCGCCCATCGCGTCGTACACGTACGTCGTCTTCGAGGCCGGCTTGAACACCTGGCCCGTCGCCGACGCCGAGCAGGTCGCCAGAACCAGGTCGGTGCTGTTCGCGGTGGACGGCGCGTTCATGCACAGGGTGGTGCCCACGAGCTTGAGCAGTCCCGTGTCCAGGACCTGCCAGCGCTGCGTCGTGACCGTCTTGTCGCAGGGCTGGACCTGGACCGCCGCTCCCGCCGCCGCACTGGTCGGCTGGGCGCAGGCGCCCGCGACAACGAACTGGCCGATGGTCTTGTCCTCGACCGTGCCGTTGTTGTCGGCATCCAGCGCCTTGAGGCGGAAGTTCTGTGCCTTGGACGCGTTGCACACGTAGATCTGGATGATGCCGCCGGCCGCGGGGTTGCCGCCCGCGAGGTCCAGGCACATGTCGGACGCACCGACCCAGGCCCCGGAACCGTCCGGGCCGAAGCCCGTCACCGACTCGACCTGGCCGTCCCACGTCCAGGTCAGGACCTGCTCCGTGTCACCGCCGGTGGTGCGGTTCGTGAGGTTGCCCGCCGCGTCGTACGTCTGCGTGGAGCGGGTCTTGACCTCGGCCCCGGCCGCCGTCTTGTACGTGGTGTCGTATGAGGTCAGGGTGTGCGGCTGGTCGTTCCTGACCGTTGCGTCGTCGCTCTTGCCGTAGGCGTAGTCGGTGACCACGTCGTTCTTGGTGTCGACCACCCCGGATGTGATCGTCGGGTCCGCCTTGTGGACCGTCTTCGACTTCCGGTTGCCCAGCACGTCGTACTCGTACGACTGCCAGTAGCCGTCGTAGTTCGACGAGACGTTGACCTTGCCGTCCGAGTACACCGGCTCAGCCGTCGTCTTACCGGTCGCCGTGCAGGCTCCCCCGCTCGGCGTCGTCCACGCCGTCCTCAGCTGACCGAGCGTGTCGTACGTGAAGCACTGCCGGTCGGTGGTGGCCGTCGTACCCGAGCCGAGCTTGTCCGCGACCGACAGGATGTTGCCCGAAGGGTCGTAGGCATAGGCACGCGTGCTCACCGTGTGGTCGGGGACGACGCCCGTGTCGGCAATGTTCTCCCGGACGAGCTTGCTGGTGAGCAGTTCGCCGGTCGACTCGTCGAAGGAGTTGTCCTGCCAGACCCGGTGGCCGACCTCGCCCACCGTGGAGCGCATGACCTGGCCGTACGGCGAGTAGGACGTCTCGGCGACGTACCAGTCCTGACCGGAGACCGTGGTCGGGAGCCCGGCTTCGTTGTAACGGGTGATGACGGACTCGGCGCTCAGGCCGCCCACCTCAGGGGTGGTGTACTTCTCCAGCTGACCGTCGTCGTTGTACGTGTAGTCGTACGTGTAATTGGTCTTGAAACCGTCCGCTGTCGTGCCCGAGGTCGTGCCGTCCGGCAACGTCAAGGTCATCGACGTCGGCTGGTAGTCCGCCGTGTAACCGGCGATCGACGTCTTGTACGCCTTGCCGCCGTCGTTGTAGCGGGTCCCCGAGGCCAGCTGGCCCTTGCCGCCGGGCGCCGAGTCGTAGACGTACGACTGGACTGTCGTGCCCGAACTGGAGCCCGCCGGGGTGGACTTGATCTCCGAGACGCGGTGGAAGCGCTCGTAGCTGTAGGTGAGTTTCCCGCCGAGGGCATCGGTCGCCGTGTCCACCCGGCCGTACGCGTCGTAGTCGGTGTGCGTGGCGCCGGTGTCCGGGTCGGTCGTGTCGGTGACACGGCCGAGAGCGTCGTACGTCCAGGTGCGGGTGTGCCCCACCTCGTCGGTGGACCTGAACATGTCGCCGCGCACGTCGTACTCGTACGCCGTGGAGATCGCCCCGGCCTCGGTCAGCGCCGTGTCGCTGTACGTGTCCTGCTGCACCGTGCGGCCCAGCACGTCCGTCCACACCCGGGAACCGGGTGTGCCCGTGGGCTGGCGGACGATCGTGTAGTCGAGGCCGTACTGGTAGCGGGTACGGCGGTCCGTGGTCTTCACCGTCGAATTGCCGTCCACCGCATCCTCACCCGTCTGCGGGAAGGAGTGGTGGACGGGCGTGACGGTGAGAACGCGGCCCAGGCCGTCGTACGTGTAGGTGGTCGCGTTGGGGACGAGCGACTCGGAGACGGGGACGATCAGGTCGGTGCCGGGGGCGCCCGCCATGTAGTAGGCGTTGCGGGTGAAGCTGACCTGGCCGGCCGCGTTGTGGAACGTGTCGGTGATCAGCTTGCCGCCGCCCACCGCCGGCGTCTGGGACTGGCGTTCACGGCCCAGGCCGTCGTAGATCGCGGTGGACAGGGTGTACACGCCGTCGCCGGACGCGCTGCTGGGGTTGTCCTGCAACGCCTCCGTGACCACGGACACCGGCTTGTCGGCGACCGTGTTGTACGTGTAGCGCGCGTCGGGGTCGTCCGTGGCCGGCTGGGTCGGGCCCCAGGCAGCCGTGGTGCGGCCCAGCGGGTCGTACGCGTACGCAGTGACGCGGTCGTTGGCGTCCTTCGAGGTCAGGGTCGCGCCTCGGCCGGGCTCCACCTTGGTGGTCGTGACGAGGCCCGTTTCGGCGCCGCTGCTGTCGGTCTTGGTGCCGTGGACCGTCTTGATCTCGTAGACCTGGCCGGAGCCCGGTGTGTAGGTCGTGGTGTCCGTCAGCCCGGTCGGGTCGATGACCTTGGTGACCCGACCGAAGTCGTCGTACGTCGTCCGCGACTCGGGGCTGGTCGTCTGCCATCCCGTGCCCGCAGCCGTGGGCAGCTCGGTACGGGTCACCTGCCCCTTGGTCGGCGTGGCCCCCAGTTCGGTGGAACCGTCGTAGTAGACGCGCGAGCCGTTGACCATCGTCGTGGACGTCGACGCCGACAGGTCCGTCGAGCAGGTGGTCGTACCGGTCGTCGTGACCGTCCTGTTGACCAGACCGACGAGGTAAACACCGTCCGTGGCACCGGAGTCGTTGTGCACGTACGACGTACGCGTGCACGAGTCGTCGTTCGTCTTCGCCGTGGCCGTGTCACCGAACTCACGAACCTCGGTCGGCAGACCGTACTTCGCGTCGTAGTCCGTCTCCGTCAGCGCGGTACGCAGCGTCGCCGAATCCCCCGGCCGTGTACCCGACGACTTGGTGACCGTCTTGACCTTGCCCAAGGTGACGCGCTCGGAGACCACGTCCGGACCGTCTGTCCGGTTACGTGTCGCCAACCGCACCGGCGCATCCGGATAGTTGACCGTCCGTGACAGCCACCCCGACGACGTGGACGCACCCGAATCCGGATAAGTCAGCGACTCCGCGACCATCCCCGCATACGCCTTGCGGTCGTCCGCGATGTCCGCACCCGTGACGTCCTGGACCTTGAACGAGCGCTTGACGTCGTCGCTCGAGTCCTTCGGTGTGCTGTCGTCCAGGACGTCGTCGCTCATGCCCCGGAAGTAGCGCGTCACCGACTTGGAGGCGACACTCCCATCCGGGGCCGACGGGACGCCCGAGATCGTCGTGATCACCGGGTAGCCGCGCCAGTCGTCCCACGTGCGGGTCTTGGGGCGGGAGAACTCCGCCTGGTTCTTGGCCCAGAGGGCGCCTACCGTCTTGTTGGACGTGTCGGTGTCGTACTCGTACGTCGTCGTGACGTCTGTGGCGTCCGCCAGCTGCGGGTACTCGGTGATCGACTCGACCACGTACTTGTGGAACCACGAGATGCGCTTGTCGGTCAGTTCGCCGTCCGCGTGCCAGTAGGCCGGGTAGCAGCGCAGGGTGTTCTTGTCGACCGCCGGGAAGTCCGTGCCCGTGGCGCAGGCGCCCTCCGGTGCCTTGTACGTGACGTGGGTGCGGCCGCCGTACTCCGAGACCACGTCCTGGATGCGGAGGCGGCCGAAGAGGGGGTCTGTGTCGCCCGTCGCCTTCTTTACGCGGTTGGGCAGCACCAGCTTGTTGCGGCCGAAGATCACCGGGTTCAGGCGTTCCGTCGAACCGTCCACCGCGTAGCCGGTGCGGGTGATCGACTCGAGCCAGAGTGCGGTGTACTCACCGGTCAGGCCCCACGGGAACGACTGGGCCAGGCTCCAGGAGTCCACCTTCGACAGGGCGGTCGTGCCGTACGTCGAGTCGTCGATGCCGCAGGCGTTGCGGGAACCCGTGTCGTCCGTGGAGTTGTACTCGGTCAGCTTGACGCCCTGCTCGCGCTGGGCGCACGCCGTCACCGTCGCCAGGCGCTTGCGCGACCAGAACGTGGGGGCGTACGTCGAGCACTTCGTGTTCGTCTTGCAGGCGAGGTCCGCCGGGGTGTCGAACCACGGGCGGGTCAGGTACGACTGCTTCGAGTCGAAGCTCGTGTTCGAGCAGTCCCAGGTGTTGTCGCCGTCCTTCTCGAAGCAGCGCTCCTGGGCGGTGAACTTCATGCGGCCCAGCGGCTCGGCGGAGAAGAGGGTGGTCGCGCGCTGGCCGTAGTCGATGCGGGAGAGGTAGCCGGCCCGGTCGTACTCGACCGCCTTCGCCTCCTTGTTGTTCTTGGCGTAGGCGTTGGTCTCCTTGTGCCACCACAGCGACATCGCGTTGCCGTTGAGGTCGACGACGTAGTCGAGCTGGAAGCGCCAGCCCTGGTCGCAGAAGGAGTCCTCGAACTTGGTGGCGTGGCACGGGTCGGTGCTGTGGTTGCCGGCGACCGGCACGTTCAGGACCGACTTGGTCTCCTCCTTGCCGGAGGTCCAGCCCGGCAGGCGGTTCATGCCGAAGTAGTACTGAGTGCCGTCGCTGGTGGTGACCCGCCAGAACTCCCCGTTGTTGTCACCGTTGTTGGAGGCGGCGATGCCGGTGATTCGGGTGTAGTCGGCCGAAGTCAGCAGCTCCACGCGGGTGTTGTCGCCGCGCGAGGTCTTCCACACATCGTCGTCGTCATCGAAGACCAGCTCGGTCGTGGTGCCGTTCAGCGTCAGCACCGCGTTGTTGGAGCCCCAGCACTGGTCGCCGGTGAAGTGCTTGTCGTTGTTCGCGTCGGCCGTGTCCGCCGCGCAGCCCACGAAGGTGCGGGTGATCGCGCCCGGGTTGTAGTCCCAGCCTTCGCCGATCCAGGACACCTGGTTGTTCGTGCCTGACGTACGGCCGTCGGAGGACTGGGAGTTGTAGCTCAGGGTTACGTTCGGGGACGGGCCGGACGGGACCTGCGGGCCCGCCATCGTGTACGCGTACGTGAAGGCGCCGGACGAGCCGCCCTGCGACCAGGTGCCCGCCGAGGACAGCGGGGTCGCGGCGAAGTCGCCGCCCGAGCCCGCGCCGTAGGAGGTGCCGACCAGCAGGCCGCCCGCGGAGTCGGCCACCTGCTGCACGCCGGTCGCGCTCTCACCGCGCCATACCGCCGAGTCGACCGACCCTTCGTCGGTGCTCGCGGCCGTGGAGGCGCTCGTGGACGTGGCCGTGGACACCGAGGCCAGGGCGGCGGTGTCGACGGTCAGGTTGAGCAGGGTCTCCTGGATGTCCTTGGTGGTCGCCGTGGAGTCGGAGGTTTCGTCGGTCGCGCTGTCCTCGCCGGGGTCCGCCTCCGAGCCGGAGTCGTCGCCGCCGGCGTCGACCGAGACGGTCACCTCGTCGGTGGTGCGCTGGACCTCGGTGGTCACCGGGACGCCCGTGGAGCACTCCTCCAGCTCCGGCGTCGTCGCGTAGCAGGCCGGCATCAGGGCGAAGGACAGGCGGTCCAGCCACTGCGCGCTGTACGTCTCGGCGAAGCGGGTCGCGTCGATCTGGATGACCGCGTCACCGGTGGCGGTGTCGGGGGCGTCGATCTGGAGCATCACGCCCTGCGTACCGGCGGCCACCGCGTCGGCCTCGGGCTCGACCGTGACGTTCCAGGCGCCCTCGAGGGAGTCGGCCTGGGCCTGTGTCGCGCCGTCGGGTGCGGTGACACCGACGGTCAGCGTGCCGTCGGTGGAGGCGGCGACCGGCTTGGGCGTGCCGCCCGCGGTCACGTCGGCGACCGGGGCGGTCACGTCGACGGCCTCGGGGACCTGGACCACGGCCGCCGGGGCGTAGTCGGTCAGCTTCTCCAGCGCGGGCGCTTCGAGCTGCTCCAGCTTGTCGGTCTTGGTCTCGTCGACCGGGACGGCGTCCGTCGCCTGGAGCTCGTCCAGCTCGACCGCCGTACGGGCGTCGTTGTCGGGGCCGAACGCGACAGCGCCCTGCAACGAGGCGACGTTGAGGGCGAGGAAAACGGCGGCGACGACTCCTAGTCGCGCTCTTCGGCGGAACAGCCGATCACGTGAAGTTCTCTCCGTCAGCCAACCTTTGCCGCACCACGACAAGCCCCCACGCATGGTGGACCGACCTCTCCCCGTTTCCCCGTATCACCGTGCCGCACGCCCTCCGGAAAACGTTCGGAGTGATGGCACACAGTGATCAATGACGGGATGAAATTGACCCCTCGTGAAGATCTGCGTCAAGGTCAGATAAGTTTGTGTTAGCTATGTCACGCCCCAAAAAGCGACAAAGAACAGCAAAGAATCGCCATACCCCACAGCCACTTACGCCTCTCCTACTTCTCGACTTCACAGGGGTGTTGATCTCGCCGGGGTGGCTTGCACATACTCCACACGTCCAAAACGGGGGGTCGTGCGTTCAAGCGAGGCCCAAGGACAACGGGAGAAGGGTCCCTTGAGCGACCACGACAGTCATGACATTGCATCAACACCCCCTGGCAGACGGGGAGTTCGACGCGGCGTCGCCGCCGCGGTCGCCCTCGCGCTGCTGGCCGGCGGTGCCACCGTCCTGGCCCTGAGCGACGACGGGCCTGCCACGGAGAGGTCGCCCGCTGCGGGCGCGAAGGCCAAGGCGGCGAAGAGCCAGGTCAGCGCCGAGGACACGGCTCAGAAGAAGGCCCGCAAGACCGGCAGGAAGGTCGAAGTGGCCGCGCTGACCGACGAGTTCTCCCAGACCTTCGCCAATCCCGACGGCTCCTTCACATACACGGCCTCCGTCGCGCCGGTGCGGGCGAAGAACGCCAAGGGCAAGTGGGCGCCGGTCGATGTCTCGCTGCGGGAGGGAAAGGCCGGCTGGGTCACCGTCAACAGCCCCTATCCCGTGACTTTCGCCTCGGGAGACTCGGACTACAGCCCCGCCGCAGGCAAATCGAAGGCAAACAGCGCGGGCTTCTCCGGCAAAGCCACAACCAATCACGCGATCTTCACAACCGCCACCCGAGAGAACACCTCGCATTCCTCAGGTGAATTGCAGGTTAACGGCACGCATTCCGCCGACACCGTCGCCGATGACGCCGAGAACGCCTGGACGCCGCTCCTGACGATGTCCGCCGAGGGCCACGAGATCCAGGTCGAGTGGCCCGGCGGGCTCCCCGAGCCGGTAGTCGAGGACAACAGGGCGCTGTACGAGAACGTGCTGCCCGACGTGGACCTGATGCTGACCGCGCGGGACACCGGGTACACCCATGTCCTGGTCATCCACACCCCCGAGGCCGCCGCCGCGCTGGCCGCCGACCCGCCCCGCTACCGCTTCACCTCGCCCACCCTCGCCTTCTCCCTCGACCCGTCCACCGACGTCGTGCACGGCAAGGACAAGGACGGCAACGAGGTCTCCGTCTCGCCCACCCCGTTCCTCTGGGACTCGGCGGGCACGCACGACACGGACACCCCGGCCGCCGACCCGGACGCCGCCACCGGCAGCAACGAGGACGCCGAGGACGTCGAGGCCTGGACCTCGGAGGCGGACAAGTCCGCTGAGGCCAACCCCGAGGCCGACAGCGGGAGTTCGTCGGACGACTCCGACTCCCAGCTCGCCGGCGCGGACATCGACCCCGCCGCCTACTCCCTCCCGGCCGCCGCGGCGAACGAGACCCTCGCGCTGCCCGCCGTGAACGGGCCCGGCGAGGGCGCGCACGCCACCACCGCGGGGGCCTCCCTGAACCAGGTCAGCCGCGTCCTGACCATCGACCCGCCGAGCGGGTACCTCGACGCGGCCGGTGCCAAGGCCCCGGTGTACCCGCTGTTCCTGGACCCGTCCACCACCGCGACCCGGTCCAACTGGACCACCGCCTACAAGAAGTTCCCCAGCTCCAGCTTCTACGACGGCGCCAACTACAACCAGGACACCAAGGAAGCCCGCGTCGGCTTCGAGCGGGACACCTGGGGCACCGCCCGGTCCTTCTTCAAGCTCAAGCTCCAGAAGAACATCAAGGACGCCGACGTCTCCAGCGCCACCCTGAAGATCCTTGAGACCCACTCCTGGTCGTGCAGCAAGCGCACGATGCAGGTGTGGCGCACCGGCGCCTTCTCCAGCTCCACCACCTGGAACAAGCAGCCCAGTTGGAGCCGGAAGATCACCTCGAAGTCGTTCGCGTACGGCTGGAAGTCCAACAGCTCCTGCCCCGACACGAACGTCAACTTCACCGTGACCTCGCTGGCCCAGGAGGCCGCGGACAACGCCTGGACCTCCTTCAACATCGGTCTGGTGGCCTCGACCTCCTCCTCCGCGCCGACCGGTTCGGCGTCGAGCCTGGAGACGGACACGTACTCCTGGAAGAAGTTCAAGGCCGAGGGCGAGGGCTCGCCGTCGGTGGCCATCACCTACAACCGCAAGCCCGGCCTGCCGACCTCGGTCACCATGAGCCCCGGCTACTGCGACACCAGCGCCTCGCCCTACATCAGCCTCGGCAAGACCGTCCCGACGATCAGCGCCAAGGCCACCGACCCCGACAGCGACCTCGCCAAGCTGGAGTTCGAGGTCTGGCGCGAGGGGTCGTACGACGCCACCCACAAGTACTTCTCCGACTCGGTGGACGACGGCGAGACCGCCTCGGTCAAGCTCGACTCCAGCAAGTTCACGCTGGCCAACGGCTACAAGTACGTGTGGCGGGTACGGTCATGGGACGCCAAGGTCAGCAGCGCCTGGTCGCCCACGAGCGGCGCCGGGCTGTGCCGCTTCGCCTACGACAGCGACCTGCCCGACTCGCCCACCAACGTCACCTCGGCGCAGTTCCCCGCCGACAGCAACAACGACAGCAACGGCGAGGTCTGGTCCACGGTCAAGTTCGGTACCGCCGGTGACTTCACCTTCACCAAGGGCGCCGACACCGACATCGTGAAGTTCGTCTTCTCGATCAACAACACGACCTACGACCACTACGCCTGCGCGGGCACCAAGCAGGGCACGGGCGCGGCGACCTGCACCACCGTCATCTCCTCGACGGAGAACTACACGGGGATGCAGCCCCCCGCGGCCGGCCCCAACACCCTCTACGTCAAGGCCGTCGACTCGGCGGGCAACATCTCGCCGAACCCGTACAAGCACACCTTCTACGTCACTCCGCGCCCGACGGCCGACGCCGCCGGCGACCTCAACGGCGACGGTTCCCCCGACTACGGGCACGTCACCGCCGCCGGGAACCTCTGGATCAACACGACGGACCAGAACGGCAAGTGGAACGTCAGCTCGTGGGGCCAGCACGACAACGGCACGCTGCTGCGGGACGCCGGCACCGCCCCGCACATCTGGAACGGCGACAGCACGGCCCCCGCGTACTCGCTGGTGACCCACAACGGCGACTTCGCGCCCGGCGACGGGGTCACCGACTGGGTGATCCGCACCCCCGACAACCGGCTCTTCATCTACCCCGGTGACGGCTACGGCGCCATCAACGTCAGGGAGCGCGTCGAGGTACGGCTGCCCGCCAACATGCCGGCCCCGTCCACCTGGTCCGAGATGAAGGCGGCCGGCGACCTCACCGGCGACGGCCAGCCCGAGCTGTTCGTCGCGGGCGGCGTGGGCGGCGGCGAGCTGTGGATCCTCTCCGGCTACACGGGCGGCGCCTTCACCACCGCCACCCAGCACACCACCACCTCCTGGGAGGGCCGGGACTTCGTGGCCATCGCCGACTACAACGGCGACAAGGCGATGGACATGACGTACCGGACCTCGGCGGGCAACATCCAGCTGCGCAAGGGCATCCTCGCCAGCGACGGGGTGAGCACGGTCCTCAGCAGCCTGGGCACGTCCGGCGGCAGCCTGGACGGCGACGACGCCTACGCCTCCACGACGTTCACGACCGCCAACTACCCACTGGTGTACGGCAGTCCGGACCTCTCCGGTGACGGCATCCCCGACATGATCGCGACCAACACCGCGGGCGCCCTGCTCCTGTTCGCGGGCTCCGCCACCGCCAACGACGCGTCCCCGGACACGCTGGACGCGGACGGGTGGACGACGGTGAAGCGACTGGGCTAGAGCAGTACGACGAGGGGCCCTTTCCATCCGGTACC
>NZ_JBSFDA010000047.1:0-6552 GCF_053593675.1 Streptomyces sp. NPDC002156
GTCGGCTTCCAGGGCCTCGGCGTGTTCGTCGACGAACACGCCGAGGCTCAGCCTTCCCCCAGGCCGAGCCCTGTCTCCTTGCCGTACGCCTCCAGGATCGCGGCGATGTCCTGCATGGTGACCTCGTGCCGTTCGAACCGGGCGAACTGCTCCTCGCCCAGCAGCAGTTCGAGCAGCCCGTCCACGTCGTTGTCGTCGAGCTTGCGCAGGGCCTTGGCGGTGGCCCGGGTCAGCTCGGTCGGCAGGGTGAAGGTGTCGCCGTCCAGATTGAAGGACCAGCTGCGGCCAAAGGATTCGAGGCGCTGGGCGCGGGCTGCGTTGACGTCGAAAGAGGCCATCTCGGTCGTACTCCTTGTCAGATGTGGTCGAGCGATGAGGTGCGGTGAGGGGCCGGACACCGGAGGCGTCGGAGGGGATTTGCCCCCGGTGTCCGGCGGGAGGGTGGAACAGGGGTGGATCAGACCGCGTACGCGGCGTCCTTCATGACGAAGCCGCCCAGGGCCTCCCCCTCGACGGAGGCGAGGGCCTGGAAGGTGATGCCGAGCTGGGCCGGGGCCTTGCGGCCGAGCTTGATGTCGTCGGACGCCGTGACCTGGCCGCGCGGGATGCCGAAGCGGTACGTCACGACCGAGCCGTCGCTCGCCCGTACGTCGGTGAACTCCAGCCCGAGCGCGCGGACATCGGCGTACGCGCGGTCGGCGATCTCGTACTCGAAGACCCCCGAGCCGCCCGTGGAGCCCTCGACGGGCTTGACCGCGCCGCCGCCCATGAAGAACGGCAGCGTGTCCTCGTTGAACTGGAGCAGCGAGAACTTCAGCGTCAGGTCACGGTCGGAGTAGACGAAGTGCACCGGGCTGATGGTCTGCCAGCTGTCGACGGCCTCCAGCTTGTCCTTCTTGCTGAAGGTGACGCCCTCGCCGGAGGTGTAGCCCAGGTTCTTCCAGGCGGCGCCCCAGTCGGCGGCCGGGGTGTCGGAGAAGGCGGTCGGTACGGCCGTGCCGGCGACGGCGACGTACAGGCGGCCGGTTCCCGCGATGCGGATCTCTGAGGTGTTGCTACCTGCCATTGCTGGTTCTCCTCAACTAAGGGACAGGAAATGAGGGGTGGGAGGTGGGGAAGCGCCGGGGAGAGGGTCAGTAGACGCTGACGGACACCTTGAGGACGCACACGTACCGATTGGCCGCCCGGTAGAGGTAGTCGGGCAGCCAACGCGGGCCGTCCTCCTCGACGACGTCGGTGATCAGATTCGTGCCGTACGTCCGTCCGGCCGCGGCGAGTACGGCGCGGCGGCCCGCGTTGGCCAGGGTGTGCGCGGCGGCCTTGGTCGGCCCGTACACCTCCAGCTCGATCAGCGGTTCGTCGACGTGCAGATCGCCGATCCAGGCGCCGCCTCGCCTGTTGACGAGGACGGCCTCGGCGGTGCCGTCGAAGTCGGCGGGCGGCTCGACCGCGACCAGGGCGGTGGAGAGGGCCGGGTCGGCTTCGAGGATGTCGACGACCAGCGCCTCGACTTCGAGAAAGGTGTCGGGCGGAGGTACGGCTGAGGTCATTCCGGATCACCTCGGGCGGCTGGGCGACTGGGGCAACTGGGTCAACCGGGCGGTCCGGGGAACGCGAACAGGGGCTCCTGATGAGTCAGGAGCCCCTGGTGTGCGGACACAGTTCGGCTGCTGCGCCAACTGTGACAGATTGCTTGCTCGCGCGCAACTAGTGAGGTGTGGCGGTCATCGAGGGGTGGGGGAGGGTGACGGGTGGCGGGGGTGAGGGATCGGGGCGGGAGTCAGTGGGATGCGAGCGGTGTCCCCGCGTCCGCCGTCGGTGGCAGGAACTGCTCCACGGCCCGGGCGAAGCGCTCGCGCTGGTTCGTCGGTACGCCGAGAAGGTCGGCGGCCTCGTCCACGGTGAGCCGGCGGATCGGTGCGGAGGTGGGAGGGGTGGAGGGCAAGTGTGCGCGCGGGTCGGTCAGTTCCTCGGCGGTCAGTCGGCCGGAGCGGATGAGCATCTCGCGGACGGAGACGTCCAGTACGCGGGCGAGGCGCCGCGTCGTCTCAAGGTCCGGCATGCTCTGGCGGTGCAGCAGTCGGGTGACCGCCGCCCGGTGCACGCCCGCCTCGTCCGCGACGCGTGACTTGCCGCCGCCGCGGGGGCTGTCGATGTCGTAGCCGCGCCGGCGCATCAGCTCTTCGATCCATGCCGCGAACACGTCAAGCTCGGGGGTCGCCATGGCGCTACTCGCTTTCAATCGGGGGTGGCGCGAGTTTAGCTTGCTTGCGCGCGCGGAATTACAAGCTCGCAGCAAAGTGACGGAAGAGCACGGGGGAGAGGTCGGGGGCATGCGGGGTTCGTTTGACGTATGGCACGCGCGAGCAAATCATTGCGCGCGCGCTCGCAATCTGTCGAGGTGCGCGGGAGGTTCCGTTGGCTGAGCGGCCGACCGCGCACGCCGCACTGTGGATCGGCGTTCTGGCGCAGCAATTCCCGGAACTCTACGAAGAGTTGGCCCCCGGTCGTGGCCGTACGCCCGGCCGCCGGGGCCGTACGGCACCCGCACCCACGGCCGAACTCGGCGCACGTCTCCGCCAGGAGCGCGAGGAGGCGCTGCTGCTCCAGCAGCACCATGGTCTGGCGGTGCCCGGGCACAGAACGGCTCCGTTGCGGCTGCACATCTCCGACACCATCCGCGACATCGCGGACGGCGTGGTCGAACTGGAGGAGGCCGTACACGACCGGCTCGGGCTGCCCCGGCCGGACCGCGCTCCCGTGCCGGAGCGGTTGCGCCGGATCGGGGCCCTGCTCGACGAGATCGCCACGGACCCGGTACTGGCCGTGCACGTCCGCGACGAGGCCCGTCGGCTGGCCCGGCGCTGCGCCCGTGCGCTGGGCGACAGCGAGATCGTCGTACGGGTGTCCGGCCGCTGCCGCTGGTGCGACTCGGTCTCCCTACGGGCCTTCCCCGACCGCCAGGCGGTCCTCTGCATCAACCCCGCCTGCCGCTGCACCGCCCCCGACTGCGACTGCCACCACGATCCCGGGCACCGGCACAGGTGGCCGGAGGGGGAGTGGGAGCGGGTCGCTGCCGCGGGCTCGGCGTCGGGGGGCGGCCGATGAGTACATCGATGAATACGCCGACGGGCACGCCGTACGACGGACAGCCGACCCTGATCACCGGGGAGCTGGCCGCCCGGGAGATCGGGGTCGCTCCCGCCACCATTCGGAAATGGGTGCAGCTCGGCCGTCTCACGGCCGCGGGGCGGGCCGGACGCGCTCTGCTGTTCCGGCTGGAGGACGTGTTCGCGGCGGAGCGCGCGACGCGGGCGGCGGCCCGGCGGTCACGGGAACGTTGAGACGCAGAGGATGCTGAAGGGCGGTCACCCGGGCGCGGGGTGACCGCCCTTCGGCCTGCCCTCAGCGCTGCTGCTGCAGGTACGGCTGGAGGTGGTGCAGCCGGGTGTGGTAGTCCGGGTGGGACGAGAGCAGCTTGCTCAGCGGGCTCTCCTCCGGCGCCACACCGCCGTTGAGCGCGGCGAGCGCCGCCGTCTGCGCCTGCTCGTCCTGGTGCAGCTTGTGGAGTACGGCGGCCAGCATCGGCGCGAAGCCGAGGGCGGCCGCGTGCTCGTCGGCGCGGAGTTCGGCGCGGCGGCCGACGGCGGCGAGGGCGTACGGCACACCGAGGATCAGCAGGGGCAGGCCGTACAGGGTGCTGATGGTCGCCAGGGCGATGCTGCCGAGGACGAGCACGACGAAGGCGACGCCGAAGCAGGAGAAGGCGCGGGACACCTTGAAGACGATCACGGAGAGGGCGCGCAGGACCCGCCAGGCGATCCGGCCGGGCTGCGCGTACCAGTAGCCGAGGAGACCGGACCAGGCGTGGCCGCCGACGTGGTGGCCCAGCTCGTGTGCCATGACGGCGGCGAGTTCGCCGTTGGGCAGCTGGTTCATGGCGAAGCGGGTGACGCCGACGATGTGGCCGGCGGCGGCGACCGCGTTCAGGCCGTCGCTGTCCTCGACCCAGAGTTCGTAGTTGCGGCCCTCGACGCCCGCGCGGGCGGTGACCTCGCGCCAGACCGGTTCGAGTTTGGCTCGTTCTTGCGGAGTGGGGTAGCGCAGATGAAGCAAACGGCGCGCGAGGGCGCTTTCGGTGGGCCGGTGGAACACGAGTGCGCCGCTCAGCAGCCAGAGGATCACGACGAGGAACGCGAGTTCCTGGAAGAAGAGGGAGAAGAGGCTGACGACGAGGAGGCTGCAGAGGAAGTTCGGGAGATAGAGGAGCAGGTTCCCCACGGCGGTGGCGTCGGTACGGCGCTGGTGGGCGGAGATGTGGACGCGTCGGAGGTCGGTGGGGATGTGGTGGGGGTGGTGCTCGTCCGGGGACGCGGGAGCGGGCGGGGCGGGAGCGGTCGGGGGTGGTGGCGGGGGCGCGTACTGCGGGGGGACCGGCGGCTGGGCGGTGGCGGCCTGGGGGTAGGACGGCGGGGGCTGGGCGGGGGCCGCGCCCGGCCAGGCGGGGGGCGGCTGGGCCGGGTTCAGGGGCGCGCCCGGGTAGGCCGGGGGTTGGGCGGACTCGGGGTATGCGGGTGCCTGGGAAGCGGCGGCGGGATAGGAGGGCGGCTGGGCGGCGGCAGGGTACTGGGGCGGCTGGGCGGCGTCTGCGTACTGGGGTGGCTGGGCCGGGTCCGGGTACGAGGGGGGCTGGGCCGGGTCCGGGTACGGCGGGGGTTGCTGCGGGGCCTGCGCCGCCTGCGGGTACGCGGGAGCGGACTGCCCGGGGTACGGCGGCGGGGCCGAGGAGTGCGCCGCAGCCGACCCGGGGTATGCGGGCGGGGCTGACGGCTGGGCCGCTGCCTGCCCGGGGTACGTCGGCGGGCCCGGGGGTCGGTTGGCGGGCTCGGGGTGTGCCCGCGGGCCCGGAGGTCGGGGGGCGGTCTCGGGGTACTGCGGCGGGAGTGGGGTCTGGGCGGTGGGCTCGGGGTAGGGCGGCGGGACCGGAGGCTGGTGGGCGGCGGTCTCGGGGTACGTCGGCGGGGCCAGGGGCTGCTCGGCGGGCTCGGGGTACTCCGGTGGTGACGAGGGTGGCTGGGTCATGGTCTTCCTTCACGTGCGGGGACGGTGACTGAGCGGTCCGGTGTCCGGTGTGATCAGCCGATGAGCAGCGAGGCGGGGAGAAGGAGCGTGCCGGTGCAGAAGGAGATCAGGCCGGTACGGATCCACTGGTGCTTGCGCGTGGCGATACGGCTCGTCTCGGTGAGCGCCGAGGTGAGCGCGGCCGTGGGATCGCGCTGGGTGTCGGCGAGCGCCGCCTCCAACTGGCCGAGCCGTACGGCGTGTTGGATGTCGGCGAAGTAGGAGAGGGGCTGGCCCGGAGCCCACGGTTCGGAGCGGTGGCGGGGCAGGACGGCGAGGAGCAACGCGAACAGCGACAGCACCAGGGAACCGGCACCGGCGCCCCAGACGACGGTGCCGAAGGTGCTGAGCGCGCCCGGGTTCCAGTTCCGCCCGGCGAGCAGCCCGCTGAACACACCGGCGGTCATCCCGAGCGCGGCGACCAGGACGGACGCTTTGCTGTCGGCACGGGCGATCTCGGTACGGAGGTCCGTGAGCAGGCGTTCGCAGAGCTGGGTGGGGTCGGCGGGCGTGTCGGGCGGGAGCGGCGTCGGTGTGGGGCGCGGATCGAGCGTGGTCATGCGCCGCCGCCTGCCTTGTCCTCCTCGCTTCCGTCCCCGGGACCGTCGGCCGGCGCGTTCTGCTGCTCGGGGAGGGTCGGGGTGCTGCCGTAGCCGGGGGGCGGCTGCCAGGCGGGGGCAGCGGGGGCTTGGGGAGCGGAGTACGGCTGCTGGTACGGGGTGCCCGGCGGGACGTACGGCACGGGCGTGGGCGGTCCGGGGACATCGGCGGGGCCCGGGCTTCCGTACGAGGGAACAGACCCGTACGGCCCGCCGGCACCCGGCATCGGAGCCTGGCCCGCGGGTGCCTGCGGGGCGCCCGGATACGGGCTCGCCGGGGTCTGGGCGCCCCAGGCGGAGGCGGCCGGCGCGGCGCCCGGAGTCACCGGCGGCTGGGCAGCCTGGGCCTGAGCCGGGGTCGCGTCGCTGGGAGGCCGACCCGGGGTCCCGTACACGGAGCCGGGCTGCCCCGGGACGGGCCCGGGCCGGCCGGAGACGAGGTCCGGTTGCCCGGGGACAGATCCCGGCTGGCCGGGGACGAACCCTGCCTGGCCGGGGACGGGACCCGACTGGCCGGGGAGGAAGCCTGGCTGGCCGGGGACGGGACCCGACTGGCCGGGGACGAATCCTGCCTGGCCGGGGACGGGCCCCGACTGGCCGGGGAGGAAGCCTGCCTGGCCAGGGACGGGACCCGGCTGGCCTGCGAGGAAGCCTGGTTGCCCGGGGGCGACCGCCGACTGGCCCGGGACGGAGATCGGTTGCCCGGGGATGGGGCTCGACTGGCCCGGGATGGAGGCCGGTTGCCCGGGGATGGGGCTCGACTGGCCCGGGATGGAGGCCGGTTGCCCGGGGATGGGGCTCGACTGGCCCGGGATGGAGGCCGGTTGCCCGG